>DATIGE010000039.1 GCA_035454885.1 bacterium | reverse complement strand
ATCAGGGCCGTATGATCGGCCTTGGTCTTCGGCACCGCCGAGACGGTGACGCCCGCGCCGAGGATGGCGAATCCCACGGCCAAGGCCATGAGCGTCTTGGTGAACTTCATGTAATCCTCCTTTGGATTTGCGCGAGTGACTTCATCCGTCTGCGAGCATCTTCGAAAAGATCACCGGAATTAGGCACAATTTTCGGTCACCTGTCCACATTTTGTTGAAGGCGCTCTTCTTCGCCGGCCAAGCGCTCGTACATTTTGGCGCGCTCCAAGGCCTCGCGCTTCAGGGCGTAACACGGAACGGCGAGGCTCTTTCGAGACCGCCCGTAATGGGCCGACCGGCCGTAACTTCGGGCCATAGGAAAGGCGTCTCATGATCCCTTCCACTTGTCCCGCTGCGCCCCGATGCTCTTGAGTTTTGACTCCATCTCCTGAATGCAGGCTATCTCGCAGGCATCGACGGGGCGGTCGAATCCGGAGCGGTGCATAATCTTGATCGTAAGCTTCACTTCGGGACGGTTCTTCCGGAGGCGCGAATAAACGAGAGCCGGGAAGTCGACCTCGATTTGATACTGGCTCTCGGTATCTTTCTTGGGAATGATCCATCGGGCGATTTCTTCGAGAGCCTGATGCACGACGGAGCATTCCTCGCACCCAGGTGTCGGAGGGTGTCGTGGGTGATCATGTGTTCCGTACAGGCCGAGTTCGAAGCCGATCGTCGTTTTCTCCCCCTGAAGAGCATAGTGCAGGAGGGGAGACGTCTCCCAACAGACTTGATGACGGCGCACGGCGTCGATCAGCCCCGGAGGCGCCTTATCCGCCGCCGTGGTCTTCGTTTCGCTCATGGGGCGATCCCGCGATCTACTTCCCCATCTCCTCGGCCCGCATCTTGTGCCACTGGGCCATGGCCTTGTACTCGTCGGCCAGCTTCCTGGCCTCGGTGATGATGGCGTTGCAGTGCTCGTCCATTTCGGAGAGCGACTTCTCGCGCGTCTGCTTGGGGAGAACGGCCTGGTTGGAGCGGTAGTCCTTCTTCATCTCCGTATGCTCCTTGACGAGCGCGTCTTGATCGGCGGCCATCTTCTCGTACTTCTCCGCAAGGGCCGCGTGGTCGGCCTTGGTCTTCGGCACCGCCGAGGCGGTGCCGCCCGCGCCGAGGACGGCGAGGCCCAGGGCCAGGGCGGTGAGTGTTATTGTGAGTTTCATGACCTTCTCCTTCCGTTTAAAACTAAGTTGAGAATTCCGCACGGACACTTCATGGGTATGACATGTGTCACCTCCTTCGCCTCTTAGGCTCGTGTTTCATTTCGTAACGACCTCTCCTTCCACATGGCAAAAATGACCGGGTAGATCAGCAGCTCCAGAATGAACGACGTCACCAGCCCCCCGATCATCGGGGCGGCGATCCGCTTCATCATGTCGGCCCCGGTGCCGAGCGACCACATGATGGGGAGGAGCCCGATCATGGCCGCGGCGACCGTCATCATCTTGGGCCGCACTCTTTTGACCGCCCCGTGGATGATCGCCTCCGTCAGATCTGTCCTCGTCTTGAGCCGTCCCTCGTCCTTGAAATCCTTGTACGAGAGATCGAGGAAGAGGAGCATGAAAACGCCGGTCTCGGCATCCAGTCCCATGAGGGCGATCATCCCGACCCAGACGGCGATCGAGACGTTGTAGTGGAGGAGCCAGAGGAGCCAGACCGCGCCGACCAGCGAGAAGGGGACGGCCAGCATCACGATCCCCGCCTTCACCGCGGACTTGGTGTTCATATAAAGGAGGACGAAAATGAGAAAGACCGTCAACGGGAGGACGAACTTGAGCCGTTCGCGGACTCGGAGCATGTTTTCGTACTGCCCGCTCCAGCGAAGCGTATAGCCCGCCGGGAGGGACAGCCTCTCCCCGACCGCCTTCTTGGCGTCTTGGACGTAGCCTCCGATGTCCCGTCCCGCCATGTCGACGAAAAGGTAGCCGGCGAGCATTCCGTTCTCGTCCCGGATCATCGCGGGTCCGGTCGAAAAATGGATGTCGGCGATTTCGCTCATTGGGATCTGGGCACCGGAGGGGGTCGGAACCAAGACGCGTTGCAGTTTGGGGAGGTCGTCGCGGAGCTCGCGGGCGTAACGGAGGTTGACGGAATACCTTTCCCGGCCCTCGACGGTCGTCGTGATGTCTTCGCCCCCGATGGCGGAGGAGATCACCATCTCCGCGTCGTCGACCGTCAGACCGTAGCGGGCGAGTTGGTCCCTCTTCAGGTCGAAGTCGAGGAAGTAGCCCCCCGCCACCCGCTCGGCGAACGCACTTCGTGTGCCGGGAACATCTTTCAAGATCGTTTCGAGACGCCGGCCGAGATCCTCGATCTGCTTCAGGTCGGCCCCAAAGACCTTGATCCCGATCGGCGTCCGGATCCCGGTCGAGAGCATGTCGATCCGCGCCTTAACGGGCATCGTCCAGGCGTTCGTCCATCCCGGGATCTGCATGGCACGGTTCATCTCGGCGGTCAGCTCTTCCCACGAGATCGTGTCGCTCCAGACGTGCCGGAGGATCGGGTGAAACAGCTCCGGCACCTTGAAAAATCCGGAGGAGTACCACCGCCTGACCTTCCGCCACTGGGCCTCGGGCTTCAGGACGACGGTCGTTTCCACCATTGAGAAGGGCGCCGGATCGGTTGACGAGTTCGCACGGCCCGCCTTGCCGAAGACCGTCTCGACCTCCGGAAAGGTCTTCAAAATCTTGTCTTGGATCTGCAGGATACGGCTCGCCTCGGTGACGGAGAGACCCGGGAAGGTGGTCGGCATGTAGAGGATCGTCCCCTCGTTCAACGGCGGAATGAACTCCGACCCCAGGCCCATGTAAACGGGGATCGTCGTCAACATCAGGAATCCCGCCGCGATCAAGGCCGGCTTGCGGTGTCTGAGCACGAAGCGGCAGGCCGGCTCGTAGAGGGCGAACAGGATCTGGCTGATCGGGTGTTTTTCCTCGGCGTAGTAGCGCCCGACCAGGACGTGATTGGCGGCGCCGCAGAGCCACTTCGGCTTGAATTTGAAAAAATCCATCCGGGCGAAGAGCATCCGGAGGGCGGGATCAAGCGTCACCGCCAGGATGGCCGCGATGGCCATCGCGAGGTTCTTTGAATAGGCGAGCGGCTTGAAGAGCCTTCCCTCCTGGTCGACCAAGGTGAAGATCGGCATGAAGGCGACGGCGATGACCAGGAGCGAAAAGAAGACGGAGGGCCCGACCTCTTTCAGGGCGTCCAGCCGCACCTCGTGAAAATCTCCCTTTCGTCCGCCGGCGAGCCAACGCTCCAGTTTCTTGTAGGCGTTTTCGACTTCGACGATCGCCCCGTCGACCAGGACGCCGATGGAGATCGCCATCCCGGCCAGGGACATGATGTTGGAGGTCAGCCCCATCAGATAGAGGGGGATGAAGGCGAGCAAGACCGCGACCGGGATCGTGATGATCGGGACGATCGCCGAAGGGATGTGCCAGAGAAATATCAGGATGACGATGCTCACGATGATCATTTCATCGGTCAGCGTTGTCTTGAGCGTCTCGATCGATCGGCCGATCAAGTCGGAGCGGTCGTAGGTGGTGACGATCCGGACCCCCTCGGGGAGCGAGGGCTTGAGCTCCTCGATCCGAGCCTTCACCCGCTCGATCACGTTCAGGGCGTTCTCGCCGTACCGCATCACGACGATGCCGCCGACGACATCCCCCCGGCCGTCCAGGTCGGCGACGCCGCGCCGGATGTCGGGGCCCAGCCGGACGGTGCCGATGTTCCTGATGAGGACCGGTGTTCCCGTCTTTGAATCGATCCCGACCGCGATGTTCTCAATGTCCTCGAGGGACCGGATATACCCCCGTCCGCGCACCATGTATTCGCGTCCCGAAAACTCGACGAGCCTCCCTCCGATCTCGTTGTTTCCCTTTCGGATCGCGTCGACCGCCTGGTTGAGCGGGATGTTGTACGCGGCCAGGGCATTGGGATCGACGTTCACCTGGTACTGCTTGACGAAACCCCCGACGGAGGCGACCTCGGCGACGCCCGGGACGCTCTGAAGATGGTAACGCAGATTCCAGTCCTGATAGCTCCGGAGTTCCTGCAGGTTGTGTTTCCCCGTGTCGTCCACGAGGGCGTATTCAAAGATCCAACCGACGCTGGTGGCGTCGGGTCCGAGCTCGGTCTCCACACCGGGGGGGAGACGCGGGATGATCTTGGAAAGATATTCCAGGACGCGGCTCCGCGCCCAGTAGATGTCGGTCCCGTCCTCGAAAATCACGTAGACGTAAGAGAAACCAAAATCCGAAAAGCCCCGGACGGCCTTGACCTTCGGGGCCCCCAGGAGGGCGGTGACGATCGGATAGGTGACCTGGTCCTCCATGATGTCGGGGCTCCGGTCCCAGCGGGAGTAGATGATGACCTGGGTGTCGGAGAGATCGGGAATGGCGTCCAACGGGATGTTCCTCAGGCACCAGACCCCGATCGCCATCGCCACCGCCACGAGGGTGAGGACGATGAACTTGTTTCGGGCCGAGAATTCGATGATCTTTTCAATCACGCTATTTCCCCGGTGTCGGCATGCACATCGACATCCCTTGATCCCAGGACTGTCCCTCCGGGCATCCCGGGGCCGAGGCGACGGCCGCCTTTAACTGCGATTCCGAATCCACCATGAAGGCGGCGCTGGCGACGACCTTCTCTCCCTCGGCGATTCCCTCGTTCACGACCACGTTGTCGCCGGCCTCGGGACCTGTCTTGATATCGCGCGGTTGAAAATTCGTTCCGTCACGCACCACGAAGGCGACCTTCCGGACCCCCGTGTCGATCACCGCGGACTTGGGGATCAGGATCGCCTCGCCGAGATCGACCTTGAGCGAGACGTCCACATAGGTGTCCGGCCGCAATCGGCCGCCTCCGGCCGGGATCTCAATGCGCGCACGGGCCGATCGTGTGATCGGATTGACGACGGGGTCGATCGCTCGAATTGTCCCGATGAATTTCTCATCCGGGCCCGAGGGAAGGGAGACCTCCGCCTCAAGCCCTGGCGTCACAAGGTTCGCCTCATCCTGGTAGAGGGTCGCATAGACCCAGACGGAATCGCCCGTCTGGGGGAGATAGAGGTTCGTGGAGGCGCCCTTGCGTTCCAGACCACGGATCTCCTCCTCCGACATCCCTTTCAACCTCAGGTTGGACCTCGCCGCGTCTTTAAGCGCGGGGACGCTCTTGACGATTTCCAGGTACTCACGCTGGGCCACGGCCAAATCCGGATCGAAGGCGACGCGGCCGACGGTTCGGATCTCCTGTACGGCGCGCTTCTTGACCGCCGCCTCCGTCCTGAGGCCGATGAGTTGTTGTTGATCGCCTGGGATGGTGATGCCTGATTGCGGTCCGCCTCCGCCTTTCTTCGGATCAACTCTGACCAGATCCATCCCGCAGATCGGGCACTGGCCCGGGTGATCCATGTGAATCTGATGGTGCATCGGGCAGGTGTAATAGGCGGTGTCGGGGTCCTTCTCGTGCTGTCCGGACTTGGCGCACGACGAAAGGCCGAAGACTGCGCTCGCGGCGATGCCGAAGAGGGCGGCCGCCAGGATGATATTTTTCGCATTCATAAATCTCTCCCCACCAGTCGTTCCAGTTCGGCGAACGTCATGCCGAGCCGGGCCTGGCTTTCGTAATAGGACGTTTTGAGATCGCGATAGGTCCGCGCCGCGTCGATCAGGGTGAGAAAATCCACGTCTCCCGAGGCGTAGGCCGTCCGCGCGGCCTCCAGGGTCGTCTTTGCCTGCGGCAGGATCTCGCGCTCGTAGCTCGCCACCACCTTCTGCGAGGCCGTAACGCCGGAGTAGGCCTGCTCGAGCTCGTGCCGCGTGTGGATCTCCATCGAATCGTGCTCCGCCTTGGCGGCCTGGAGCGAGGCCTTCGCCTCGCGGATTTCGCCCCGGTTCTTGCTCCAGAAAAAGACGGGGAGGTTGATCATCGCGGTCCCCGTCCAGGCGTCCTCCCGGTTCGGGCGCTGATTGTACTCGAAGCCGAGTGCAAAATCGGGAATGAGACCTTGCTTGGCGGAGGTGACCCGCGCGCGGTCGCGTTTTTCTGCGGCGCGGAGTTCCTTCAACTCCGGGCGCGATTCCACGGCCATCGCCTCGATGTCCTCGAGAGTCGCCTTCAACCGTGGCCATGAGAGACGGGACGGTAGCCGGAGATCTTCGTGGTCGGTGCGGTTCAGGATCGCCGTCAGGTGGGCCATGTGCGTCTGGTGTTCCTGGTGCAAGAGGATCTCCTGGTTCTTCAACTGTGAGAGCTCCACCTGGGCCTTGAGGGGATTGGCCGCCGTAGTCTTTCCCGCGGCGTAGGCGGTTTCCGTCGAGCCCAGGAATTGCCGCAGAAGGGCCTGGTTCTCGCGGTTGACCTCGAGGCTCCGTTCGATCCGGTAGACCTCGTAATAGGTCCTTTTGAGATCGAGAAGGACGTCGCGAACGCGGCCTGAGGCGTTCGCCGCCGCCGCTTCGGCGTCGAAGCGCGCGGCCTTGCCCCGCACGTGCCGTTTGCCCGGAAAGGGGAGCTTCTGCTCGATCCGGTAGTTGATTTGCTCGCCATGGGTGACGTTGTCGCCGAACGGGACGTCCTCGAACATCACCCCCACCATCGGGTCGTCGAGCGCCTTGGCCTGGGGAATGCGGGCCTTGGCCGCCTCGGTCCGGTAGCCGGCGGCGCGAACATCCTGATTGACGATCAAAACCTCCTGGATCGCCTCATCCAGAGTGAGGATTTTGTCTCCTGCGACCGCCTGTAAAGGCAGCAGGAGGAGCAAGAGTAAGGCAATAAACATAATCTGACCCCTTTGGCTCGTAGTCGAGCCGTGAACAACGCACCCTGGCGTTTTCTCTTTGGGGTCAGATTAAGAACGAAGACTTGAGGTCAAAAAGCGGAGGAGGGGGCGAATGGAACACCTTCCCGGATTGATCATTGCGAAAAACTTGGGGATTCGAGACCAGGACCACCTCGAGGGTGGTCAGCGGCCCCATGTTATCAAGCGCCTTGGGAGTGGCGGGCGCGGTGGTCGGGGCCTGTGCCGGCCGGTCCGCGCGGCAACAGCTCAAGTTTTTTGAGACTTGGACGCTTTGAGACAGGCAATGAGATGGCTTGCAGCAGGCGGGCTTCGGAGATGCCTTCCCGGCATAGGCCGTTGGGGCCCCGAAACCCGCGAGCGCGGTCACGATCACGGACATCGCTGCAAGCCGTCGTAGCATGTCGATTATTAGACTAGGCTTCTGGTGCGAGGATGTCAATGCGTGGTGTGTGCCGCTGAGAGGACTCGAACCTCCACGGGCTTGCGCCCACACGACCCTGAATCGTGCGTGTCTACCAATTCCACCACAGCGGCTTTTTCGGGGGCCTTCTATAAATGATCGGCGTGAAGGCGCAAGACTATTCCTCTTCCTCGTCGTCGTCATCCCGGTCTAATTCTTCGTCCTCTTCGTCTTCATCCTCGGGTTCCTCGTCGAGTTCGTCCTCATCCTCATCATCGTCTTCCTCTTCCTCTTCCTTTTCAGGGGGCGGGCCGCCTTCCTCGTCTTCTTCCACTTCTTCAAGGCCGGAGTCGTCGAAGATCTTGGCGCCGCAATTCGGGCAGACCGAATCTCCGCCCGTATAGGCCCCGCACTTGGGGCAATAGTCCTCGAGAACGTCATCGTCTTTGTAGGCCATAGATAGAAGGATCTCCTGGAAAATCACCTTAGCGAAATCATTGAAAAAAGTCTATGAGGATGCCACGAGGCTCCTATGTCCATCGATCTACTTAAGAAGGGGATTTCGAACATTGTGAAGGAGTTCAAGCTCGCGACGTCTTTTCCGCGCGAGGTCGAGGCGGAAGCCCGAGCGTTTCCGGGTCCTCTCACGGCGCAGGACTGGGAGGGCAGGGTCGATCTGCGCGCGGAGGTGGTTGTCACGATCGACGGAGAGAACGCCCGGGACTTTGACGACGCCGTGTCCGTTTCCGAAACGCGCGACGGTTTCGTCCTCAAGGTGTCGATCGCCGATGTGAGCCACTTCGTCAAGCCGGGCACGGCGGTGGACCGGGAGGCCTACCGGCGCGCCACGAGTACGTACTTTCCCGACCGCGTCCTGCCCATGTTGCCGGAGCGGCTCTCCAACGACCTCTGCAGCCTCGTCCCGCACGAGGAGCGGCGGACCTACACGGCGGAGATGGCGTTCGACGTCCAAGGCCGGCGGACGGCGATCCGTTTTTACCGGAGCGTCATCAAGAGCCGGGCACGCCTCACCTACACGGAGGTTCGCAAGATCCTCGACGACCGGGACGAAGCCGCCCGGGGACGGCATAAATCGATTCTCGAGGATCTGGAGCGGATGGGCGTCCTCGCGGAGCGCATTCAAGGCCGGCGGCGGGCGCGGGGCAGCCTCGACTTCGACTTGCCCGAATCGTCGATCGAGCTCGACCTCGCGCAGGGGCGCATCGACAAGATCGTCAAGGCGGAGAGGAACAAGGCGCACCGTTTGATCGAGGAGTTCATGATCGCGGCCAACGAGGCCGTCGCTGAATTCATTGCGGAGAGCCGGTTGCCGTCGGTCTACCGCGTCCATCAGGAGCCCGATCCGGAGCGCGTCCGCGATTTCGCGGTGCTGTTGCATCACCTGGGATACGGTCTTCGGCTCGGCCGTCGCGTCCAACCGGGTGCGCTCGCGGCCGTCATCGAGGCCGTCCGAGGTAAACCCGAAGAGAAGCTCATCAACACCGTCCTTCTGCGGACGATGGCGCGGGCTGTTTACGACACGAAGAACGTCGGACATTTCGGGCTTGCGTCGGAATGCTACACGCACTTCACCTCGCCGATCCGCCGTTATCCGGATTTGATGGTGCACCGGATCCTCACGCAGGCCCTTCGAGGAGGCCGGCCGGGCAAACACAAAGAGTCGGGAGGCAAACGGCTCCAGGAGATGGCCGTCCATTGTTCGGAACGAGAGAGGAACTCGCAAAAAGCCGAATGGGCGTCTCGGGACCTGGCGGCCGCGCTCTTCTTGAAAGAAAAGGTGGGGCAGACGTTTGATGGCATCATTTCCGGCGTCACCAAGTTTGGGCTCTTTGTGGAGCTCATCCCATTCTTTGTGGAAGGTCTTGTTTCCATTAAGAATTTGAGGGATGACGCTTATACCTTTCACGAAAAGGCCCATGCGCTCGTGGGGCGCCGGAAGAAGAAAAAGTACCAGATCGGGATGCCGGTGACCGTCACCGTTCAGGGGGTCAATCTGGAAAAACGGTGGGTTGATTTCGGCCTGTGAGGGGCTTTTGACACTGTTTGACATTTGGGTCGGCCTTCCATTATAGGTGCCGGGCTAAATGCCGCATTATTCCTTGTTTTTTCTGATTTTCTATTTCGCAATTCTGCTCCTGCCGTCCGCTTTTGGGCTTCATCGCTATTATCTCTTGTTTCTCTATTACCGGCTGAAGAAGGACAAGCCTTCGGCCCTCCCTTTTGAGAGCCTGCCGGAGGCCCCTTGGGTCACGGTTCAGCTTCCCATCTTCAATGAACGCTATGTGGTGCCGCGCCTGATTCGAGCCGTCTGCGCTTTTGACTATCCGCGGGAGCGATTGGAAATCCAGGTCCTGGACGATTCGAACGACGAGACCGTGGCCGTCGTGGACCGCGAAATTGCGGAGTGGAGCCGAAGGGGATTTCTCATCCGTCACGTCCGAAGAGGCGACCGCGTAGGCTTCAAGGCCGGTGCCTTGGCTCACGGCCTGAAAGAGGCGAAGGGCGAGTTCGTGGCCGTCTTTGACGCGGACTTCCTGCCAGAACCCGATTTTCTCAAGAAGGTGATCCCGCATTTTTATGGTGGTTCGGATATCGGTATGGTCCAGACGCGCTGGGAGCACTTGAATCGAGACTATTCTCTTCTGACAAGGGCCCAGGCGATTCTCCTGGACGGTCATTTCATCATTGAACACACGGCCCGGCATCGGTCCGGTTGTTTTTTCAATTTCAACGGCACGGCCGGCGTTTGGCGGAAGTCCTGCATCGGGGACGCGGGCGGCTGGTCGGGGGACACACTGACGGAGGACATCGACCTCTCATACCGCGCTCAGATGAAAGGCTGGCGGTTCGTTTATCTGGACGAGGTCGTCGCCCCGGCGGAATTGCCCGTGGACATCAACGCACTCAAGACACAGCAACACCGTTGGTCGAAGGGGTCGGTGCAGGTCGCCAAGAAGCTCCTGCCTTCGCTCCTCAAGGGGCCTTATCCTTGGCGCGTCAAGATGGAGGCGTTCTTCCACTTGGCGGCGAATTTCAATTACCTGCTCATGGCGATCCTGTCGTTCCTCCTGCCGGTCTCGATCTATGTCCGCCGGGAGCAGGGCTGGTATGACATGTTGTGGATCGACCTGCCGTTGTTCCTGTCAGCGACTTGGTCCGTCTCGGTTTTTTACTACCATTCGCAAAAGAAGGCCTATTCCGACTGGTTCTCCCGCGTGAAATACATCTTTTTCAGCCTGGCACTGGGCATTGGTCTCTGCCTCAACAACAGCAAGGCGGTCCTCGAAGGGCTGATCGGCAAGACCGGCGAGTTCACGCGGACGCCCAAGTACGCGGTCGTGAACCGCTCGGATTCCTGGAAGGAAAAGGGTTACCGGGGCAGGCTGGCGTTCCTGAGCCTGGTGGAGATTTTTCTGACCCTCCTCTACATGGTTACGGTCGCCTATGCGCTGAGCGAGGGTCTGTACCTTTCCGTACCGTTTCTTCTCCTGTTTGTCGTCGGCTTCGGATATTCCAGTCTTCTTTCGATATTCCAAGGCCGCGGGGGGGTGGGGTCTTCCATCACGGCCCCCATGGAGCCCTCCATCGAAGCCCAAATTTCTTGACACCCTTCCGAGCTGGGACTTAAAGTTTATTCAAGTGGGAGGTTCCCCTCAGCCCCGGAGAATGGTATTATGAAAAAGTCGCATGTCGTATCGATCCTCAACCAGAAATTGACGTTGAGGAGCGACGCGAGCGACGAGACCGTGACGCAGATCGCCGCTTTGGTTTCGGACAGGGTCCGCGAGGTGATGGACGCCAGCAAGTCGGCCTCGATGTTGACGGCGGCCTTGCTGGTCTGCATGAACATGGCGGAGGAGTTGAGGCGCTTCGAGGAAACTCGGGGAGTCCAAAACGCTCGCACGGCACAGAAAGTGCGTGATATCATTCGCCTGGTCGACATGCAGTTGGGCGCGGGGTCCCAGTTGGCTCTTTGAAACAAAAGATCGAGTTTCCCCTGTGTTGTGCGTGATGGGTTCATGTTCTTTTGAACCTATCTAAAAGAACGGGGGTTGTCCCTCGCCGTGGTGTGCAGGCCCATGAAATCGAATGGGAAGCCTAAAACGGCGATATGGCCCCCACCTAAGCCTAGGGTTCAAGGGCTATTCCCACACGGCAAATGCAGGGGAACCTTTTCATCCTCCGACGAATCGATCGGAGGCTGAAACGGCTCCATCAGGAGAATTAAAGAATGATACTGGTGGGGAAGCTGGTGAGAAGGAAGTAGAAGATCAACCAAGCGGGAAGAAAAAAGGCAAAAGGACCGTCTCTTGAATCAGAAGGTTATTTTTGTGAGTTTTAGCGGACATCATAGCATCATATATCCCAAGCCGCTCCTTCGTGGGCGGCACCACGATCGCCGTGGATGGGATCGCCTGAATTCACAATAGCTTTCTCTTCGACCTTTTCCCTCATTTCTCCCGCATCTCGAGGATGTGCGCTTTGGAATCCATTCAGGAATCCAAGGAGGATCTTCGAAGGCGCATGAAGGGCCTTCGTGAATCCCTAAAAGCGCACGAAACCTTGGCGCGCAGCCTTGAAGTCGGGCGGCGTCTCTTTGAATCTTCCCTTCTTGATCGGTTGACCTCCGTCGCTCTCTACGCCTCCGTCCGGGGCGAGGTTTCGACGGAATGGATCTTCGGCCAGCTTCAAAAGAGAGGGTGCCGGACGTTCTTCCCTCGCGTCACCGGCGAGCGCATCGAGTTCGTTCCCGTCCCTGATTGGGGCCGACTGGTGCCGGACCGCTGGGAGATTCCCGCGCCCTTGGAGGGCGAAAGCGTGTCTTTGGAGGAGGTCGAGGCGGTCTTGGTGCCGGGAGTCGCGTTTGATGAGCAGGGGAACCGATTGGGATTCGGCAAAGGATATTACGACCGCTGTCTTTCTGGATTTCAGGGGAGAAAAATCGGTTTGGCCTATGATTTTCAAGTTGTGCCCGAGATTCCTCGGATGGAGACCGATCTGGTCTGCCATTGGATCGTGACCGAGACGAGGACAATCCGCGGGATCGCAAAAGAGGAGCCGTCATGGAATCACAAACCTTTGTGATAATTGTCAGCGCTGCCGGAGCCTTGATCTTGGGGCTCGTCGTCGGTTTCTTCGTGAGAAAAAACGTTCTGCGCCGCGAGGTGGAATCCGCCGAGGCCAAGGTGAAAAACCTCATTCAAGAGGCGGAATCCAAGGCCAAGACCATTCAAAAGGAAGCGGAGCTTTCGGCGCGCGATCAGATCTTCAAGTCAAAGATGGAGATGGAGGAGGAGGAGAAGCGCCGCCGACAGGAGCTGTCCTCCATCGAGAAGAGGATTGCCGTGAAGGAGGAAAACCTCGACCGCAAGATGGAGCAGATGGAGCGGAAAGAGGCCGACGTGAAGCGCTCCGAGCAGAGTGTCGACGCGAAGAAAAAGAACATCGAGGATCTCGAGAAGAAATACCAGGGCATGATCGAGGACTCCAAGCAACTCTTGGAGAAGCTCTCGGGGTTGAGCGCGGAGGAAGCCAAACGACTGCTCGTCGAGAAAATGAGCTCCGAAGCGACCCATGAGGCGGCCAAGAAGATCAAACAAATCGAGGATGAGGCCAAGGAGACGGCCGACAAGAAGGCGAAAAAGATCATATCCCTCGCCATCGAGAGGATGTCGGGGGAGTGGGTGCAGGAGGCTTCGGTTTCAGTCGTCAAGCTTCCGTCGGAAGACATGAAAGGACGCGTCATCGGACGGGAAGGTCGGAACATTCGGGCCTTGGAGCAGGCGACCGGGGTCGATCTGATCATCGACGATACTCCGGGCGCGGTCGTGGTGTCATCGCACAATCCGATTCGGCGCGAGATCGCCCGCGCCACGTTGGAGAAGCTCCTGGCCGACGGGCGTATTCACCCCGCGCGGATCGAGGAGACGCTCGATAAGGTGACGCAGGACGTGGAAAAAGGGATCCGTGAGGCCGGACAGCAGGCCCTTTTCGACCTGGATATCCACGGCATCCACCCGGAGCTGGTCAAGCTCCTGGGCGCCCTCAAGTACCGCTACAGCTACGCCCAAAACGTCCTCAACCACTCCATCGAGGTCGGCTTTCTCTGCGGCATCATGGCCGCGGAACTGGGTCTTGATCCCAAGCTCGCGCGCCGCGCGGGCCTCCTTCATGACATCGGCAAGGCGGTGTCCCACGAGATTGAGGGGTCGCACGCCGTCATCGGAGGCGAGTTGGCAAAGAAGTACGGTGAGCCCGCTGCTGTGGTCCACGGCGTCTGGGCCCATCACGAGGACATCCCCCAGGAGAGCGTTCTCGACCACTTAGTGGAGGCGGCGGACGCCCTCTCCGGCGCCCGGCCCGGGGCGCGGATGGAGTCCGCTGAGACCTACATCAAACGCCTGGATGATTTGGAGAAGATCGCCACGTCCTACGACCAAGTCGAGAAGGCCTACGCCATTCAGGCGGGACGGGAATTGAGGGTGATGGTCCAGCCGGAGCGCATTTCGGACACCGACGCAACGATTCTTTGCAAGGACATCGTGAAAAAGATTGAAAGCCAGCTCACCTATCCCGGCCAGATCAAGGTGACGATCATTCGCGAAACCCGGGCCGTCGACTTCGCCAAATGAAGATCCTCTTCATCGGCGACGTTTTCGGGGAACCCGGCCGCGCGGCCGTCCGGAAAAAAGTTCCGGAATGGCGGCGGGAACGCGGCGTCGATTTTATCGTCGCCAATGTCGAAAACGCCGCCCACGGCAGAGGCGTCACCCCCAAGATTATCGAGGAGCTTCAAGCCGCGGGCGTCAACGCTTTCACGGCGGGCAACCATCTCTGGGACCAGAAAGAAATCATTCCGTATCTCGCGAGTTCCAAGGTGCTTGTTCGGCCCGCCAATTACAGCGCCGAGGCGCCGGGCCG
>DATIGE010000038.1 GCA_035454885.1 bacterium | reverse complement strand
AAAATGGAACAGGCGGACGAGTCACAAGATAAAAGTCAAAGATTCGATGAGGGACTTCACGACTGATACCCATAAAGCCACCGCGACCCGGCGGCGGGGCCCGTGCGGACCGAGTGGGTCACCCGGGCCGGGATCAAGATCTCCTCGCCGGGTTTGGGTTTGAGCCTCTTCCCCTTCATCTCCAACTCCACGTCCCCCTCGACCACCATGAAGAGTTCATCCACGTCATGGACGTAATCCGCCCACTCCTGCCCGGGCGGGTCCGTCCAGAGGCCGAAGCTGAAGCCGCGGGCGCGCCAGTCCTTTTCGATCTTCGCGAGATCGATCCCTGGGGTTTTGGGGGACATGGGGGCACTCTACTCCAAGATCAATTGGTAGACCGAGGTCCAAAAGTCCCGAATGACGGGCGGAACGGCCAGGAGGTCCGGACGGCGCTGGGTCATGAGAACGCCGACCAGCCGCTCCTTCGGGTCGACCCAAAAGGACGTGCCGAAGGCGCCGTCCCAACCGAAACGTCCCGGCGCGTCCGCCAGATCATGGCGGCCGGTGACCACTCCGAGGCCGAGGCCCCAGCCGTACGCTCTCCAGAAATTCTCGAAGAACGGCGAGGCCGCCTTCTGCTCCGGCGCGAGCTGATCCGAGGTCATCAGCTCGATCGATGGCCGCGACAGGATGCGCTCGCGGCCCGCCGCTCCGTCGTTCAGCATCATGCGGCCGAAGGCGAGCATGTCGTCGACCGTCGACACGAGCCCTCCGCCCCCGGATTCGAAGACGGGCGGACGCGAGACGCCGCCGCCGCGCGCCTCGTCCAACACCACGAGCTCGCCGGTCGCATAATCCCTCCCATAGCAGGCGGGGAGCCGGTCGATCTTCGCCTCCGGCACGTGGAAGCCGGTGTCCTTCATCCCGAGCGGATCGAAGAGGTTCTCGCGAAGGAATTCCGAGAGCGGCTTGCCGGAGACACGGGCGATCAGGACGCCCAGGATCTCGGAACCCATGTGGTACAGCCATCGCTCGCCCGGTTGATGGGCGAGCGGGAGGCCCCCCAGGCGCTTCATGAACTCGTCGGGAGAGCCGCCGAACGGCCAGGCGCTCAAGGGCAATCGCGCCTCGATCATCGCTTTTTGGAGCGGACAGGCCGGCGAGAGGAAGGCCACTTCCCCGTAGCCCGACCGAAACGTGAGAAGATCGCGCAGCGTGATCCCGCGCTTCGCGGGGACCGTATCGTCCAGCCTGCTCCCGATCGTCCGCAGGACCTTGCGGTCCTTCAGCTCCGGCAACCATTCGTCGACCGGATCGTCGAGCCTGAGCTTGCATTCCTCCACGAGGATCATGGCGCCGACCGCGGTGACCGGCTTCGTCATGGAGGCGAGCCGGAAGATCGTATCCCGCCGCATCGGAACGTCGCCGCCGAAGGCGTGGGTGCCGATGACGACCACGTCCTCCCGGCCGCGCTGGCGGACCAAGGCGACGAGACCGGGCAGGGAGCCGCCTGTGACGTGGCGTCGCAGGGTGTCCCGCATGCGGGCCAGCCGCGCCGGTGAGAACCTGTCGCCGCCGATCGCGGGCGTCGGGTCGTCCATGGTGAAGCGATTCTATGCCCAGCGGAAATGCCCGGCAAGCCGAAGAGTTGTCAGCACCCCAATGCTGAAGCCGCGGGAGCGCCAGTCCTTTTCAATTTTCGCAAAATTCACCGATGAATTCATCGGTCAGAGGGCCTTCAGCTTGTCATACCGGCGCCTGAGGGCGGGGTTACGGCGCCAGACCTCGAACATGAATTTGCGGGTCTGGTCCAACCAGGTCAGGATCTGCTCCGGCGTGAAGTCGGGCGTTCGCTCTTGCCGATTCCACTTCCGCCAGGCCTTCGCCTCGGCCCTTGCCGGCGAGGGGCTGCGTCGTGCGCGGGGTTTCATGGAGTCCTCTTCTTGCTCAACAGACTTATATCATAGAGGTCCCTCTCGCGGCCAGCCTTGCGCTTGATGCGGATCAAATCGGCGACGCCGACGACGGGAATCTTCAGTCCAAAGGCCTCGACATCCGCGCGCCTCTTGTCAAGGGACGCAAACCTCATCGGCTCCTTCACGAAAACGTCGACGATCTCCATCGGATTATCCGGGCGTATGAAACTGAAGACCATCATGTTCTTTTCCTCGATCCATTGCCGGCGCTTCTTCGGGTCGGCAAGGTCCTCCGCGGCCACGGGGACTCGCGGCGTGTAGCCCAAGTCCTTCATGACCCGCACGAACTTGAGGATATTCTTTTCTTCCAGATGAAGGATCAAATCGAGATCGACCGTGGCACGCACGACCTGGTGGAGGTTCACGGCGACGCCGCCGGCCACGAGATAGCGGACCCCCGCCTCGCGAAGGGCCTGGAAAATGCGCACGTAAGGAAGCATCCCGACACTCCTAACAGATGAACGACGGCTGTCAAAGATGTTGGGTTCGTCCTTGAAGTCGCCGGGCTTCTCGTCTATACCGCCGGGAAAAGGAGGTCTTGTATGAAAAAATCACTTTTAGTCCTGGTTCTGGCCGTCGGCATGATCGCCGGGTCCGCGGCCGCTTGGGCCAAGGGGTCGGTGAAGATCTACGAAGACAAGGGTTTCGCGGGCCGGGTCTTGAGCGTGAGGGTCGGAAAGAATATCTCGGATTTCAAATACGGGACGAGCGGCTTCAACGACACGTGCTCCTCCGTCACGTACACCATTCCCGCCGGCTGGACGGCCATCCTCTATACGGACAGCGGCTACAAGGGCCGTGAATATCCGATGAGCGGCAGCAGCAGCGTTTCCGACATCGGCAGTTTCGAAGACAAGTGCTCTTCGATTCAGTGGGTCAAGAATCAATAATCCGTCATTGCTGACCCCCACCCTCGCCAAGCCGGGCGCCGGGCTTCCCTTTTGGGAAGGCCTCGTCACGCGGTACTATTTCGGCCGTTTCGTCGCGAAGAGGTCCGATTGGGACCGGGCGGGGCGGGACTTCGACGCCCTGAACGCCAAGATCCTCAAGGCCGTCGAGGGTCTCACGCCCGAACAACTCCGCCGGCGCGTTCTCATCCCCCGGCCCAAGGGGTTGGAGGACAGTTCCCGCCATTGGTCCCTCGCCATGGTCCTGGAACACTTGGCCTTCGTGGGCGGCAAGATCGTGGAGATCGTCATCGCCCTTTCGCGCGGGGAAGATCCCGGCGTCAAGGTCGACATCGCGCAGGTCAAGCCGTTGGGACAGCAGGAGGCCGGGGTCTCCGTGAGGAATTTTCGGACGTTCGCCGAAACCGCGCGGACGATCCTCGAAAAAAACGTCTCCGACCGCGAGAGCCCCGCCAAGCTCTCCCACCCGTGGTTCGGTCCCTTCAACGCCCGCCAGTGGCACTGGCTCCTCGCCGGCCACGCGGCGGTGCATTACATTCAGGTCAAGGAAATCAAGAAGCGGCTCTAACATGAACCTGATCCGGCTTTTGCTGTCGCTCGCCGTCCTCACGGCCTTGGTCCCGAATGCACGGGCCGGGGAGCCCAACCTCGTCCTCAATCCGTCCTTCGAAGACGATACCGCCTGGACCTCGCGGCAGCATCCGGGATGGCACCGCTTTGAGCTCACTCCGAAGAGACCCCACTCGGGCAGACGCTGCGCGCAAACCGTTTTGGAAAAGCATCCCGTCACGGAAGGGGCCCAAATCTGGGGCGCCCTTCAGGAGTTCAAGGTCTCGAAACTGCCGCGGAAGATCGGCGTTTGGTACCGGATCGAAAACTGGAAGCAGGCGACCGGGAAGCAATACGTGCAAGTCGTCGTCATGATCCACGACAAGCGGCTGGAAAAACTCACCACGCAGCCGCAGATGCAGGTGCGCTACATCCTGGCGGGACTTTCGGAACCGCCCTACCCCAACCCGGTCAACGGGCGCTATCTGATGGCCGGCCCCAAGAAGCCCCGCCAGGGCCGCTGGGTCCATTTCGAGCGGAATCTCGTCGACGACTTCGTCAAGGCCTGGGGCTGGTATCCGGAGAATTTCCAAAGAATGGAGATCTTTCTGGAGGCCCGCTACGACGAACCGGTGCCCGAGGGGATCAAGGTCACGGGCGAGGTTTATTGGGACGACGCGATCCTCATGCCCTAGCCCCGCTTCCCGAGGAAACTAGCGAACCTGAGCGGAGACGAACTCGAGGCGGTAGGCCTTCTTTCCGACATGGAGCGAAAGACGCACGTTCCTGGAGGGATCCGTCTTGGGGAACTGGACGAAACCCTTCACCGCCGCCCCGGGGGGAATCTCCTGGGGGTGCAGGTATTCCGCGTCGATCTCGGCGATCCGCCTTTCGGCGCGGCGAAGGATGCGGTTGGCCTCGATCTGCCTCTCGAACCAGTCGTCGCGCACGTAAGGTCCGACGTAGACGTAGCGGTAACGGCCGCGCCCGTCATAGGCGCGCCGGGGCCGGTAGTAATAGCCGGGTGCGAAGTTCCAGGAGTACCTCGTATACGAAGCCTCCGACTCCGCCCGGCGCCCGATCTCGGACTTGAGGACATCGGCATCCAAGGCCTGATGGATCACCTTCCGGTCGTCCTCGAGAACGACGTCCTCGGGCCCGTAAACCGGCTTCTTGCCCCCGTTGCGCACCTCGACCCGCGCCAGGTAACGTCCCTTGCTCTCCAGCAGCTCCGCCGCGACCGTGACACCCCCCTGAACCCTCTCCGCCCTTTGGAGGGTGTCCGCGGCATGCGCGCCGAGGGGCGATAGCGGGGTCCACGCGCTCCGCGACGCGGCGCAGGACGTAACGAGGAGCAGGACCGGAACGGCGGCCAAAAGGCAAAGGTATCTCATCGTTAGGATTCTACCAAAACCGGACGTCGGGCGCGCCCTAAGACTTGTCCCGGCTTCCGAACACCTTTTTGAGCAGGTCGGTCACGCGCGCGGCGGGGTTCTCGCGGATCTTCCGTTCCTCGCCGGCGACGAGCTTGAAGAGCCCGGAGATCGCCTTTTCGGTCACGTAGGCATTGAGGTCGGGGTTCACGGGTTTGACGCCGGGGACGGCGTTGTACTTGGAGGCGAGAGGCTTCCAGTACTTGGTCACCTGGACCTTGTCGATGGCCCGTCCGACGATCGGCGAGAACTTGGCCTTCAGCGGGCTCGACGTCTTTCCTTTCAGATAGGACGTCGCCGCGTCGTTCGGTCCGTTGAGGATCTCGAATCCGTCCTTGATCGTCAGGCCTTTGATCGCGTCGAGAAAGATCGGGGCCGCCTCCTTCGCCGCCTCTTCCGCCGCGCGGTTCAAGGTCATGACGAACTTGTCGACCTGGCTCTTCAAGCCCAGCGCCTCGGCCGTGTCCTTCACCTTTTGGGCGTCGGGCGGGAACGGGATCTTGATGCGGGGGTTGCGGTAGAAACCGTCGACCTTCGAGGCCAGATTTCCGGCGTTCTTCGAGCCGATCGAGAGGGCCTCCCTCAGGCCGCGGATCACCTCCTCGTTGCTCAGGGGGGCCTTGCCTCTCAAGACCTCCTCGGCGCCCCTCTTGACGTCGCCCCAATCGAGGGCCGAGGAAGGCTGCGACGGGGCCAGGGAGGCGGCGAGAAGGAAGGCGATCAGTCCGAGAGTGCGAAGTTTTTTCACGTTGGAGACCCTCCCAAAAATCCCTTATTCGAAACCCGGGGACGGCGAAAGGGGTATTCTTTCCTGTTTCCGTCGCCGCCGTGGCCTGCTAATTTGCCGGAGTGCCTGAGCTTTACGGCATCGCCTACTCGCCGTGGACGGCCAAGGCCCGTTGGGCCCTGGATCACCACAAGATCCCCTATCGTTATCACGAACACCTGATCCTTTTCGGCATGCCGGAGCTGCGATGGCGGCTCAGGAGGTTTTGCGGCGACGTGACCGTCCCCGCCTTCACGGCCGGAAACACGCGGATCATGGATTCCTTCGAGATCGCCCGCCATGTGGACGTCACCGGGAGCGGAACACCCCTCTTTCCGGAAGGCCGCCTGCCGGAAGTCCGGGAGATCAACCGCCTCTCGGAAAAGGCCCTCGACTGCGCCCGGGCCTTCACCATCTTCCGCATCCTCAAGGACGACGGGGCCCAGGAGGAGGCCCTGCCGCGCTTCGTTCCGAGGTCCCTCCGCCGCCGGTTGCGATGGATGGCGCCCATCGGCGCGCGTTACATCGCCAGGGAATTCGGCGTCTGGCGAAAGACGGCGGCGGGCTACGAGGAGGACTACCGGGAGGTCCTGGAATCCCTCCGGCGGAAACTCAAGGATTCGGGCGGCGCCTACCTGTTGGGGCGTTTCTCGTTCGCGGACATCGCGGCCGCCATGGCGATGCAGGGCGTGGACCCCGTCGACCACCCCTCGCTCCCCATGGGCCCGGCCACGCGCCGTATCTGGCGCCATCCGCGCCTGTCCGAGGACTACAAGGACCTCATCGCCTGGCGGGACGGAATATTCGCGCGGCATCGATGACTCTAAAAGAGTTCCAAGGGCCCGAGGTCGGGAGCGGCGCTCGTCGTGCGCGCCTTGCCGCTGAAATCGTAGGCGGGGAAGAGGGCGGGCGCGGCGCCGGCATTACGAAGCGCACTCGACGACCCGAACGAAAAGTCCCCGGCAGCGGCATTCGTGAAGAGCGGATCGGTCGTGAACGCGAGGTCCGCCGAAGCGGCCGCCACTCCCGCCAGGGCCGTCACGGGATCGCCTTCCGTCACCGTCACGCCGGCCTTCTCGATCACGATGCCGTTGGCCGTCTTTCCCAGGAGACTGTTTCGAACCTCGGCCGTCGTCGCCGGCGAGAGAAAGATGCTTCCGGAATTGTTGAAGAACACCGAGTTGAGGATCGAGAGCGAACAAGCCGCTGACGGGAAATCGTAGCAGACCGTCGCCGTATAGCTGTCGCCGCGAAGCGTTCCGTCGGCGTTGACGTTATGAAAGGCGACCAGTGAATTCAGAACGCGGTAGGCCCCCTCGCGGTCGAACACCAGCGAGGCGTCCGCGCCATGATTCACCACGAAGGAGTTCACCAGGTCGCCCCCGCGCCAGAATTTGACGCCGTTCCGGAGGTTGTCGTGGACGTTCGCGTTGAAAACCGCCGCGCGCGCGGCCTTGAGGTCGATCCCGTCCGCCGAGGCCCCGGTCACTTCCGCGTTCGTGATGAGGATATTCTGCGAAAGATTGCCGGCGGCGGCGTCCTCGTCCCTCACCTCCACCGCGATGCCGTCGCCGCCCGAGCCTCCGGCGTCGTTGGCGTCGTTGCAGACCGTCACCCCGTCCAGCCTCCAGTTCTTGCACGGCCCGTTGCTGCAGCTGATGCCCAGGGTTGCGCCGCGCACCGAGACGTTCTTCAAGAGTAGCCCGTCGACCGGAGCCGCCGAGGCGACAATGCCGTTCTTGAAGGTGTTCCCCGCAGCGGTCACGGTCAGGTTTTTCAACACGATATTCCGGACGGCCGTTCGTCCCTCGCCGCCGATCTCGACGCCAGTGACGTAGTCTGAGAGGTTGACGCCGCTCACGACGACGCCGTCCGCGAGGATGTGCGCCCCGTACGTGACGGACGACGAGCGAGGGGTCACGGTGACGCCTTCGCCGGACGCCGCGCAAAGGCGGATCGCCTTGTCGATCACCAGCGAACGGTATTCGCCGTCCGCCCCCTCCGGATAGCTCCCTCCGCCCACAAGGATCGCGTCCCCCGCCGAGGCCGCCGCGATCGCGCGCGCGATCGTCTTGAACGGCGAAGACGGCGTTCCGGGATTGGCGTCGGAACCGGCCGTCGAGACGTGGAAGACATGGGCCCCCGTGCAGTCCCCCGGGTCCCGGGGAAACGCGGCGAAATCCAAGCCGCTGATGGTCGGAAAATCCGAGGCCTTGTTGCCGGAGGGGCCTTGACCCGCCCCGCGCAAGGTGCAGGCCAAAGGAGATGACGGCGCCCCCCCGGAGCCGCCCCCCGTCCCACCCAAACCACCGCCCGAGCCGGGAACGGACGTCCGGCAGGAAGCCAGTGCGGCGACCGCAAACGAAAGGGCGAGGTAACGGCGATGGAGCGGCTTCATTCACACCTCAAAAAAAGACGATGAATTATGCCACGAAGCGGCCTTGTCGTAAGAAAAAACTCGCGCTATGAAAAGGCCATGAGAAAAAAAGTTGCCGGCCTCATCGCGGCGGCCCTCCTTTGGGTACCCGCCGCATCCGTCGGCGGCGGGGCGGCCGGCTGCTCCGGCACGGCCGCCTCGGGCGGCGGCACGACGGGCGGGACCACGGGAGGACCGGCCTCCCCCACCGACCCCGCAAACATCACGACCGAGTGCACGGTCTTTCCGCCGGACAATCCCTGGAACCGGGACGTCTCGGGCGACCCCCTCGATCCCAACTCCGACGGTTACATCGCCTTTATCCTGGCGAACGGCGGCGACTTCCTGCACCCGGACTTCGGCTCAAACCCCGACTACGGGATTCCCTATGAAGTGGTGGGCGGCGATCAGCCTCTCGTCCCCATCACCTTTACGGACTTTGGCGACGAGAGCGACCCGGGCCCCTACCCGATCCCGCCCGACGCGGACGTGGAGGGCGGCGGCGATGGACACGTCCTGGTGATCGATCAGGACGGCTGCGTTCTTTACGAGATGTACGTCGCGGAGAAGAATGGGTCCGGCTGGGACTGCGCCTCGGGGGCGGTCTTCGACTTGACGTCGAACGACCTCAGACCCGACGGCTGGACCTCCGCGGACGCCGCGGGGCTCCCGATCTTGGCCGGCCTCGTGCGCTACCAGGAGGCCGTCGGGGAGGGTTCGATCCACCACGCCCTCCGCGTCACCTTTTCCGTCACACAGCGAGGCTACATCCACCCGGCCACGCACTTCGCGAGCGACGAGACCGACCCCGACGCCCCGCCGATGGGGCTGCGCCTCCGGCTCAAGGCCTCCTACGACGTCTCGGGTTTCACGGGCGCCGCGCGCGTGATCTTGGAGGCGCTCAAGAAATACGGCCTCATCGTCGCCGACAACGGCTCCAACTGGTACATCTCGGGCTCGACGGATTCCCGGTGGGACGACGAAGACCTGAACCAATTGAAGGACGTCCCCGGCTCGGCCTTCGAGGTGGTCCAGAGCGGGCCGATCCTTCCCTAAAGGTGAAACTCACCCGTAAAATCAAAAAGGTCGGCGAGGCGCTCAAGGACTTGGTGCTTGCGGAGTATCGGCATCCGGTCGAGGTCTCCGTCCGCGAGGAGCCGGCGCCGTTGGGACTCACCGTCATCACCGCCTGCAACCCCAAGGCGCATCCGGGCACGGGGATGAAGCGCGTCCTCATGGACGAGGACGGGACGACCTACGGGATCCATGGCGAGAAGGATTTCGCGGCGCTGGCGAGGCTCAAGGGCTGGACTCAGGCCCCGCCCGATCCGAAGGAATTTCTCCGCCTCGTCAACCTGGCCCAGTTCGAGGGGATCGCCCTCCTCCAGAACCCCGACCCGAGGTTCGAAAAAAACCCGCGCGAGCTCGTCTTCCGCTTCTTCCGCACGGAGCACCCGAGCGGCCGGAGGATCGAAGTCGTCATACGGTTTCGCGAATCGACCTAATTTCCATACCCTTGAGACCGAAATTCATACCCTCGCCCCGCCACCGCCGCTCAGCCGGCATGGCAAGGCATTTGCACTCAACAGTCTCGGGTTGACGTTCGTACCTATTTACGGGTACACTTCTTATGAAGGTCACTTATTATCAAACGCCCCGTGGGGATCTTCCTGTTCGCGATTATTTGGAGGCTTTGCAAGATCGTGAGCGGGCCAAGGTCAAGGCGCTGATCGACTACCTCTCGGAGGCGGTCACGCTCAAGGAACCCCATGCGAAGAAAATCGCCGGCTACCCCGGTCTGTTTGAACTGAGGCCGGGCGCACATCGAATTTTCTATTGTTACCATGAGGGGATGATCGTTCTGCTGCATGCGTTTCGAAAAAAGTCCGACAAGACGCCTAGCCGCGAGTTGGAGACGGCTTATTCAAGAATGAGATCGTAAGGGGTGCAACATGAGAACAGGTGGAGATTTTCATAAGGATTTGGAGAAAGACCTCCGGAAAACCAAGTTTGAGACTCTTTTTCAAAAAGAAAAGAGCCGCCTTCGTCTCGTTGAGCGCTTGCGACAGATTATGACGAAATCTCATCTCTCCATTCGTCACGTCGCCCGCCTCATGGGAACCAGCAAATCGCAAGTGGTTCGAATGATCAGCGATCCGAAGGCAAATGTCGGCGTCGATTCTTTAATCAAGTTTGCTACTGTTTTTGGGCGGCGTTTGGATATTCGCATCAAATAAGACTCTATCATGCCTGAAGCGCCCTGACCCGCTCGAGCGTCGTCGGGTGCGTGTAGTGATAAAAGCTGAAGAGCGGATGCGGCGTGAGGTTCGAGAGATTCTCCCGCGAGAGCGCGACCAGGGACGACGCCATCGCCTCGCGGTCCCCCACCACCTTGACCGAAAAGAGGTCCGAGGCGTACTCGTAGCGCCGCGAGAGGGCGTTGGTCAGGATCTTGAGGAAGAACGTAAAGTGGCTTCCGAAGAGCGAGACGATCACCAGCGCCTTGTGCGGGGCCGGGGCGCCGGCGTTGAAGGCGGCGTAAAGAGGCTCCCAACCGATCAAGAGCGACAAGATCCAGAAACCGGCGAGGGAGGTCGCGAAACCCATGACCAGCATCTTTTGGATGTGCCGGAGCTTGTTGTGGCCCATCTCATGGCCCAGGACGGCGATGATCTCCCGCTCGGTCAGCTGCTTCTGGAGCGTGTCGAAAAGGACGATCCGCCGCATCCGGCCCATCCCGGCGAAGTAGGCGTTCGAATGCGCCGATCGGCGCGAGCCGTCGATCGTGAAAATGCCGGACATCTTGAAGCGGATTTTTTTCGCCAGCGCCGTGATCGCGTCCTTCAGCGAGCCATCGGGCAGCGGGGTGAACTTGTTGAAGATCGGGGCCAGGAGGGTCGGATAGACCGCCGCCATGACGAACTCGAAGCCGTAGACGCCCAGGAAGGCCCAAAGCCACCAGAGGCCGCCGGCCTTTTGGTAGAGCCAGAAGACGAGCGCCAGGATCGGCCCGCCCAGCGCCGCGCCGAGCGCGATTCCCTTCAGCAGGTCCAGGACGAAGGTTTTCCCCGTCATCTTGTTGAACCCGTATTTCTCCTCCAACACGAAGTGGGAATAGAGCGACACCGGGAGGCGCAAGGCCGTCAGGCTTAAGGCCACGGCGCCGCAGTAGAGGATCGAGTGGGGAATCCCGCGGAGACCGACCCAGCCGTCGAGCCTTTCCAGGACGCCGCTCAGGAGTATCGCCCAGGTCACGGCGACGTCATAACCCCGCACGGCGAGGCCGAAGCGCGCCTTCTCCAGGTTGTAGGCGACGGCCTTCCGGTAACGATCCGGCTCGATCTTGCCCCGAAAGTATTCGGGGATCTCGCCGGCGTGCCTGCGGATGTGGGCGTTGTTGAGGAGCGTGAGCGCCGTCTCCCAGACCAAATGGACCGTGTAACAGGCCGCGAAGAGCCAGAAGAACCAAGGAAACGTCATGCCCATTTGCCCTTGGGGAGGCGGGGCAGCAACGGCGAGGGCGCCTTGGCGCCGGCAAAATCGACCCGGACCTCGGCCCGGGTGGCCGCCACGTAAAGAAGATTCCGCCCTTCCTCGTTCGGGGGGTAGTTTTCCTCGGAAGGTTCCAGCACCAGGACGTTGCGGAACTCGAGGCCCTTCACCTGATGGATGCTGGTGATGACCACGCCGGGCGAGAAGTCGAACTGTTCGCGGTGCCCCCAACGGACGGAGGGGAGCCCCAATTTTCTGAGTTCCTCGGTCAGGGCCTGCGCCTCTTTCGGATGGCGGCAGATCACCGCGCTCAGGGCGTTGGCGTTCTCGCCTTGGCAGGCGCGGATCCAATTGGCGGCCAGATTCGGCAAGGCGGCCGCGGTGTCCGTTTTGAAAAAGGAGGGAATCGGCCCGCTCCTTAACTTTTGCGCGCCCGGCGGCAACGGCTGGTCCCCCCCCCGCAACTTGCCCGCAAGGTCCAGGATCTCGCGCGTCGTCCGGTGAGAGACGGTGAGCTCGATCGGCGAGGTGTTCTCAAAGCCGGCGTCTTTCAGGACCGTCTCCCAGCTGTCGAAATTCCGTCCCATGACGATCTTCTGGGCCAGGTCGCCCACGATCGTCACCGTCCTCTTCTGGTCGACCGCGTTGAGCAGCGCCTTGATCTCGATCAATCCGAAATCCTGCGCCTCGTCGATGACGACGTGATCGCACACGCCCAGGCTCCCCGCCGACCGGACCGGGTAATAGCCGCGCTCCAGATAAATGAGATGAAGGATCAACGCATCATCCTGCTCCTCGCAATGCCGTCGCGCGACCTGCTCCTTGAGCTGTTTGCGGATCTCTTCCCACTGAGGCCAGAAGACTTCCTGCGTGGTGAGAAATTGGAAAAACCGGAAGAGATCCGCCACCCAATCCGAGAGATCCCGTTCCGGGTGGGACTGAACGTACTTGTTCATGAGCTGGAGGCAGACGATCGACGACTTGAACCTCTCCATCTCGAGGGTTTTTTGGAAAATCCCGGTCGGGCGCGCGCCCGCCAGCTCGGTCACGAGCTTCGAGGCCCACTGTTGGAAAGTGCGGATGGGGACGCCGTGGATCTTGAGCTCGGGGAGCGTCGTGTCGACGTAGGCCTTGAGGGCCGGGCTCTGCATCACGACGAGGCATTTCTCGGCCTTCGCGTTCGAATTGTCTTCATGCAACAGCCACGCCAGCCGGTGCAGCGCGACCGTCGTCTTGCCGCTGCCCGCGATGCCCTGGATGACGATCGGATTCTTGGCATCCTTCGTGATCAGCTCGAATTGCTCGGCGGTGATGAGCGACAGGATCGGCGGCAGGTGCCCGTCGTGGCCCGAGGTCCGCGAGAGCGGCTCGCCCCCGTCCTTCACCCTCCATTTCCCGTTCTGGACGGCGAGGGTACCGCGCGGGGTTTCGATGATGTTCAGAACGTCGCGCCGGCCGTGGTACGACCGCCGGAGCTTGATCGTCCCCTCGCGGTCGCGGCCCTGGATCGTCTCGGAGAACTCGTCGCCTTCCTTGAAGTCGTAATAGAGCTTGCTGATGGGCGCCTTGCGCCAGTCGATGATGCGTTGGGCGGGAAAACTGGCCGTGCCGAGGCGGAATTCGACTTCCTTCAAGTCGCCGGCCTCATTGAGCTCCTCGGTGACGACGCGCGCGAAATACGGCTGTTCCTCCAGGCTGTCCAAGCCTTGCGACTTGTCCTTTCGGAGGGCCGTCAGTCCGTGAGCCACGGCTTCATCGGAAGCGAGCGCCGCCTTGTCCTCGTCCCGGGTCGACGCGACGATTTGGGAGGTCAGTTCGCGCGCGAGCTTGCGGTCCTCCTCGTAATCCGCGCTCGTGCGGCGAAGCTCCGCCACGATCGCCGTGTGGGTCTCTTTCCAGCGGGAGGACTCCTCCTCGCCGATCTCTCTCGCCTGCTCGTCGGTCAACGGCATAAGATGTTTTGCCCGCAAAAAACAAAAGAACCACCGAGCCGAAACGCGGCTCGGTGGCGGAACTGATCCCTCTCTATTCAAATCGGAATGAGATGTCCAATGTGAAGAAGGAGCCCCGCGAAGGCGGCTCCCAGGGCCACCCAGACGATGTCCCAATTCCATTTCCGCATGCCAAAAAAGGCGATCGCGGCCAACATCAGGGCTGCGAAATCAAAACCCCGCCCCTCGGGTTTCAGGACGTGGCCGCCGAAGAACACGGCGAGGTTCAGGACGACGCCGACCACCGCGGCGGTGATCGCCGAAAGGGCGGACGTGAGTTGGACGTTGCCCCGCAATTTTTCGACGTAGGGCGCCCCCAGGAAGATCCAGAGAAAGCACGGAAGGAACGTGAAGTACGTGGCGACGAGACCTCCGAAGACTCCCGCGAGCCAGGGCGGCAGGCCGCCCGCGTGTTGCCAGGCCCCGACGAAGCCCACGAAGTTCACCACCATGATGAGAGGACCCGGCGTCGTTTCGGCCAACCCCAGTCCGTCCATCATCTGGGCGCCGGTCAACCACCCGTAGGTCTTCACGCACTCCTGGGCGACGTAGGGCAGGACCGCATACGCGCCGCCGAAGGTCACCATGGCGGCCTTGGAGAAAAAGATGCCCATGCGGAAGAAGACGTCCTCGCTGCCGCGCCGCAGAGACAGGGCGATCAGCGGGAGAAACCAAAGCGGCAGACAGAGACCCAGGACCTTGAGGGTATGAACGAGGGTCGGATGGGCGTGATCCGGGGTTTCATGGTGCGTGTCGAGGACCGCGCCGGAACCGGACGAAGACGACGCCCCGTGCCCTTTCACGACGAGAAAATGCTTCGGCGCCATTCTCCCGCCCGCCAGGCCGATGAGCCCCGCCCCGAGAATGATCAACGGGAACGGAATTTTGAGGAAAAAGATCCCGACGAACGCCGCGGCGGCGAGCGTGATCATCGCCCCGTTCTTGAGGACCTTTTGACCGATCCGGATCACCGCCGCCGCGACGATCGCCAGCACCGCCGCTTTGAGGCCATAGAAGAGCGATGCGATGACCGGGATCTTCCCGTAGGCCATGTAGACCCAGCTCAAAGACGTCAGGATGAAGATCGACGGGATGACGAAGAACGCCCCCGCGACGATCCCTCCCCAGGCCCGGTGCAGGAGCCAGCCGATGTAGATGGCGAGCTGCTGGGCCTCGGGACCGGGAAGCAACATGCAGTAATTGAGGGCGTGGAGGAACCGCTCCTCGGAGATCCAGCGGCGCTTCTCGACGAGCTCCTGGTGCATGATGGCGATCTGGCCCGTGGGACCGCCGAAACTGATCCAGCCCAGCTTGAACCAGAAGCGAAAGGCCTGAAGGAAAGACGGGTGTCCGGGGGAATCGGAAATCACGCCTGGGGCTCGACGACGACCTCGCTCTTGATGGAGCTTTCGATGAAACAGTTCTTGCCGGCCTTGTCGTGGAGGCCTTTTAATTGCGCGGCGTCCGGCTTCTTCTCGCCCGAAAAGACCGCTTTGGGCTTCAAGACGATCTTGGTGACCGCCATCGCCCCCCCGGCGTCCTTGCCGAGAATCGCCGTCGCCTCGTCTTCGTAAGAATCGACGACGTAGCGGCTCTTGGCGGCGATCGCGAGAAAGGTCAGCATGTGGCACGAGGCCAGCGAGGCGGCGAGCATCTCCTCCGGGTTCGCGTACTCCTCCTTGCCCAGGTACTGCGGCGCCGCGGAGGTCTCCACCGTCTGCCCGCCGTTGTACATCACCGTGTGGGTGCGGTCGTAGGTCTCGTAAACGAAGTCCGGGGTCTTTCGCTTCCAGGACAAGCTGATACGGTGTTCGGACATAGACACCCTCCTAGGCGGACCGTTCGATCGCCACGATCGTCGTGTCGGCGGGGTCGTACTTCACGTAGATCGATTTGCCCGGCTGGTACTTGGGAATCGACGCCTCCGCGATCACGCCCTTGGCGCGCGAGAGGAATTTTGGTTTGCCCGTCGGTTCGACCTCGACCAGCAGCTCCATCGCCGGGTTGTCGCCGTTGACCTGAAACCCCAGCGGCGTCGCCTGGAGGATCTTGGCAAAGGCCGACTGGCCGCCGGCTGCGAGCCTCTTGTTCACGGCCTCGAACTCCGCCGCCTCTCTGAGGGCCTGCTCCTGGTTCATGAGGATCGCGCCGGCCGGCGCCAATCCGCCCTCGGGATCGATCGCCACGGCCTGGGGATCCTTGGGATCCACCTTGATCGCGACGGTCATTCCCGGTTGGAAGAGATTGGGGTTGATGCGCGAGACCAGGGTTTTCACCTTGGCCTCGTAGGGCGGCTTGAATTTGGATCGGACCTCCAGGGCGAGCTCGATCTGGGGCGCGTTATTGACGGTGACGCCCGTGTCGCGCACGCCCTTGATCAAGGCCGTCGCGGGTTCGCCGGTCTTGAGGATCGCGTTCGCGCGGAAGAGCGGCCGGAGGACGGCCATGAAGACCGAACCGAAGATCGCGACGAAGACGACCGCCATCAGCCCGCCGTAGACCGGCGACGCGATGACCGCGGCGAGCAGGCCGATCCCTCCGCCGATCAAGCCGGCGATCAGACCGATCTTGGCCCCGAGTCCCAGTTTGAACATGGAAGGATTATTCTCCGGCCCGCTCCCAACGGAGCGAGGAGCACTTGTCGCCGAAGTAACCGAGATCCGGAACGGAGCCAGAGCCCTTCAGGACGTAGCCGCGCTTGGAGTAATTGTTGTTTTCGTAAAGGACCGCCTGCCAGCCGGCGGGCACGCTCCACTTGACCGAAGACGCCTTGTCGTTGAAGCCCGACTTGCCGTCGTCGGAGGAGACATAGTGCATGTTGCCGATGTCGCGGCCGAAGCGGACGGTCAGGATGCGGTCGGTGAAGCCGGCGTCATCGTAGAGACGCACGTAACCGGACGCCTTGGTCGGCGTTGCGGCGGTGGCCGACGGGGCGGCTTCGGCCGCCGGCTTCGCCGGCACTTCCTTGACGATGACCCGTTCCACCACCTTGGTCGGGGCGGGCGCGGGGGTCACTGCGGCCGGGGGCGTCGCGGGCTGGGTGGTCGGCGCGGCGGGCTGGGTCTCGGCCTTGGCCTTGAGTTCGGCCTCGATCTTGGCCCTCATCTCCGCCTCCGCCTGGGCCTTCTCCTCGGCCTCCTTGCGCGCCTTGGCCTCGGCTTCCATCTGCTGAACCTTGGCCTCCAGCTCCTTCATTTTTTGATCCTGCGGAGAGACCTCCTCGACCTTCTTGCCGGTCAACTGCGTGAGTTTGTCGCAGGAAACCAACGGCAGGACGAAAGCCCCAACCAGGATGATCGTCAAGACACGTCGCATGGATGCCATACCCCCTCCTTGGATTCGCGCTTAATATCCGAGGCGATGGGCCAATGAAAGGTTTTTTTCTAGAGGGATTAGGGGCGCCACGAGGGGCGGCGGCTGTGGTAGAGTTCCATCGACACGGTCAGCGAATCAAATTGGCGCAGGGACCGGATGGCGTCGTCGTAGAAGATCGTCACCGCCTCCGCGGGTTCCTGGGAAACCAAGGGCAGTATCTCTTCGGCCAGGCTCGCGCGCGGGGCGATCACGCGGCGCAGAAGATTCACGTTCCTCCCGATGGTGATCGCCAACGCGTCTTCGTCCCTTCGCAGGTCCGGGGCGTTCCATCCGGCGATGGCATTTTCGAGGGCACGAAGCGACGTGCTGAGAGTCTCCAGGTCGCTCATCACGCGGCTGGCGCGCGGGCGATCGGCCGAGACCCAAGGCAAGGAAAGCTGCCAGAACAGCACGCGAAACTGCCCGTTCTTGGCCAGGAACTCGTCCAAGAGGGCCTGACCCACGTTCAGGGGCGCGAGAAGGGCGCGTTCCTGGACGCGAACGTCGCGCACAAAGGTATCCAGCCGGTCCGATAGCCCCAGGCCGCCTCCATTCGAGTAGGGAATCGGGCTGTTCGCCGTCAGGGAGGCGGGGATCTGCGCCCAAGCCGTGATGTGCGAGGTCAACTGCTGCTGTGCCAAAATGTTCAATGGGTTCATGACGCAACGCACTGTCACAGCGCGTCATTGCTGTCAAGCCCTTGCCGGGCCTACATTAGCCCCGTATTGATAATTTCTTGCCGGCTTCTCCGAAAAGGGCTCGGAGTTCCTTGTGATTCTCCGCCACGGGGAATTGGGGGAATTCCTTTTTCACGTTGTCTGGCGGGCAAAAAAGGATGCCTTGGTGGGCGGCGGCGAGCATCGCCGTGTCGTTGTAAGAGTCTCCGGCCGCCACGACCTTGAATTGGAGCCTGCGGAACGCCTCCACGGAGAGCTTTTTCTGGTCCTTGATCCGGAGCTGGTAATCGGCGATCGCCCCGCCCGGAGCGACCTTGAGGGAATGGCAGAAGAGCGTCGGGTACCCGAGCTGTTTCATGAGCGGCATCGCGAACTCGTAGAAGGTGTCGGAGAGGATCACGACCTGGAACTCCGTCCGCAGCCAGTCGAGAAACTCGTGGGCCCCATCGAGCGGGCGAAGGCTGCCGATCACGTCCTGGATGTCCTCCAGCTTGAACTTATGCTCCGCGAGGATCTTCAGCCGGCCCTTCATGAGGACGTCGTAGTCCGGCACGTCGCGGGTGGTGAGGCGCAGCTCCCGGATGCCGGTCTTTTCGGCGAAGCTGATCCAGATCTCGGGAACGAGGACGCCTTCGAGGTCGAGGCAGGCTAAATTCATCCGGTTTCTATAGTTGCAACGGCGTTCCCCTTCAAGGCAATCTTGGGTCATGACCCCCAAGGACCGATTCCTCAAGGCCTGCCGGCGCGAAGAGGTCGACCGCCCTCCCGTCTGGATGATGCGGCAGGCGGGGCGTTACCTGCCCGAGTACCGCGAGATCCGGAAGTCGAAATCCACCCTGGAGATGATGAAGGACCCGGCGACCGCCTGCGAGATCACCCTGCAACCCGTCCGCCGTTTGGGCGTCGATGCCGCCATCCTCTACAGCGACATCCTGATCGTCCCCGAGGCGATGGGACTCAAGCTCGACTTCGTCCGGGACGTGGGACCGGTCTTCGACCGGAAGATCGAGAACAAGGCGGACGCGCATTGGCTCCGCGAGAAGGACGTGCCGGAGCGATGCCCGTTCGTCTTCGAGACGATCAAGAGGATCCGCAAGGAACTCTCCCCGGACATCCCCCTCCTCGGTTTTGCCGGGGCGCCCTTCACCGTCGGGGCCTACATGGCGGGAGGCGACGGCTCCTACGACGGCGCTCGCATCAAGAAGATCGCCTACCAGCACCGGGACGTCTTTCGGACGCTCATGGAAAAGGTCGCGCTGGCGACGATGGATTACCTCAAGGCCCAGGTCGCCGCCGGCGTCGACGCGGTCCAGCTCTTCGACACCTGGGCGGGAACGCTCACCGCCGAGGACTACCGCCAGTTCGCCCTGCCCTACGCGCGCGAGATCCTCAAGGAGGTCAAGTCGGCCGGCGTTCCGGCGATCCTCTACATCAAGGGCGGCTCTCACCTCTTTGACGAAATGAAAGCCGCGGGACCGGACGTCATCAGCATCGACTGGCGGATGGATCTGACCCTGGCGCGGGAACGGGCGAAGGGCGAGGTCGCCATTCAAGGAAATTTCGACCCGGCGAGGCTCTATGCGCCGCCGGAGGTCATCCGGCAGGAAACGAGGAAGATGATCGACGCGGCCGGGGGCTCCCCCGGCTATCTCGTGAACCTTGGCCACGGCATCTTGGAGGACGTCCCCGTCGAGAACGCGCAGGCGTTCGTGGACGCGGCGAAGAATCATGGCTGACCGTCTCGCAATGCTCCTGAAAAAATACGACGTCGCGGGGCCGCGGTACACAAGTTACCCGACCGCGCCCGCGTGGACCAACTCCGTCGGAGAGGGCGACTTCCGGAAAAGTCTTTCGAGCCTCAAGTCCGGCGAACCCTTGTCCCTCTATTTCCACGTCCCGTTCTGCGAGACCCTCTGCCACTTCTGCGGATGCATGAAGATCATCACGAAGGACCATGCGCGCTCCCGCCGGTACGTCGACGTCCTGTTGACCGAGCTCGACCGGATCGCCTCCTTGATTCCCGGCGCCGGCGGCCAGGTCTCCCAAATGCACTTCGGGGGCGGCAGCCCCAATTACCTGCAGCCGGACGAACTGAAGGACGTCGTCGATCGAACGCGCGCGCGTTTCCGGTTCGAGGCGGACGCCGAGATCGCGATCGAAATGCACCCCCGCACCAGCACGCCCGAATTCTGCGAAATGACGGCCCGTCTCGGCTTCAACCGGATCTCGCTGGGCGTTCAGGACTTCGACCCGGTGGTCCAAAAGCTCATCAACCGTCATCAGACCTACGAAATGACGGCGGACATGGTGGCCTTGCTCCGAAGGCTCGGCTTCACGGCCTTCAACTTCGATCTCATCTACGGGCTTCCGGGACAAACGATCGCGGAATGGACGAAGACGCTGAACCAGGTCATCGGCCTCAGGCCCAATCGCCTCGCCGTCTACAGCTATGCCCACGTGCCCTGGCTCAAGCCCTACCAGAGATCCTTCGAAGACAAGGACCTGCCGTCTCCGGAGCTCAAGCTGCGGCTGTTCGAGACCGCCTACCGGACGCTCACCGCCGGCGGTTACCAGCCCATCGGCATGGATCACTTCGCGCTCGCCGACGACGACCTCGCCAAGGCGCACAAGAACGGAACGATTCACCGCAATTTCATGGGCTATTCGACCAAGGCCGACGCGCACCAGATCGGATTCGGCCTCAGCTCCATCTCCTATGCCGACGGAAATTATTTTCAAAATCACAAGGACATGGAGGCTTACGAGGCCGCCATCCGCGCGGGCGGCCTGGCGACCCAACGGGGCTATCTCCTGAACCGCGACGACCACGTCCGCCGGGAACTCATCCGCCAGATCATGTGCCGGGGCGTCGCGGAGATTCCTGCCTTTGAAAAGGACTGGGGGATCGTCTTTGCGGATTATTTCAAGGACGACCTGCCGCACCTCGGCCCGATGATCGCCGACGGCCTGGTCACCCTCGATTCACAGGCCCTTCGCGTCGTCCATGAGGGCCATCTTTTCCTTAGAAACGTCGCGATGGCCTTCGACCGGCACTTGGAGGAAATAAAGTCAACGGCCAAGAACCCGGTCTTTTCTAGGACGGTCTAATTGGGGGTTCTACGGTCAAGACCCGGTTTCCGAAGCATCGAGCGGCGTCTCCTGACCTTGCCCGTTACCGCCACCGGCGGGTGAATCGATGTCATCGAGGGCCCGCTTGACATCCTCGGGAGCGCCGTCCCTTGGCTGCCGTCCCGAATGTCTGCCGCCGCCGGGGTCCTTTTCGCCCAGGCGCACGACCCGATAGGCGCGGTCGAGCGTCTTCAAGGCCTTGGCGTCGGCCGCGGTGCGGAGCGCGATGCTGTGCTGAACGGCCAGGCCGTAGACGGCCGCGGCCGCGGCGGTCATCTGCTGGCTCAAGAGGCCCATCACGTAGTCGCGGGTCCACCAGTGGCGCGGAGCGTTCGGCGCCAGACGCTCCCATTCCCGGCCTTGCAGATACTCGTAGCCCGAGACCATGACGCCGCCGGCGTTGGCCAGGATGTCCGGAAGGAGGATCACGCCCTTCTCCTGCAGGATCTTGTCCGCTTCGGTATTGGTCACCCCATTGCCCAACTCGACGATGTACTTGGCGCGCACCCGGTCCGCATTCGACCCCGTGAGCGTCAAATCGGGCGCGGCCAGGACCAAGACGTCCGCGTCCATCGCGAGCAAGTCCTTGGGGTCCAGGTTCCGGTCGAAGAGGCGCGTCCGCTGCTTGCGCTCCTCCTCCTTGAGGGCGAGGAAATTGCCGATCTCGTCGGCGGTGAACCCTTCCGGATTCTTGGAGCGCAGCCCGCCCCGCGAATCGCTGAAGGCAAGAACTCGCCCGCCCCGGGACGTGACGATCTGGGCCATGAAGCTGCCGGCGTTGCCGAAGCCGTCGATCGCGAACGTGCGGCCCTCGAACGGATTGCCGTCGATCTTGAGCGTCTCCCGGAGGAGCCATTCCAGGACGATGAAGCCGCCGCGGGCGGTCGCCTCGTCGCGGACGTAGATGCCCCCGTCCTCGATCCGTTTCCCCGTGAAGACCGACCAGACCCGGCGCCCCGCCTGACGGCTGTACTCGTCCGTCATGATCTGCATGTACCGCCCGATGGTGTTCACGTCCGGGGCCGGCACGTCGATGGGATGCCAGTCCGGTCCGGCCAGGTGGGACGCGAACGTGCGTCCGTATTCGGCCGCCAATTGCACCAGCTCCTGGTCCGTCAGCGTCGACGGATCGACGCGCACCGTCCCCTTGCCGCCCCCCATGAAGAGACGGGCGCCCGCCTCCATCGCGTCCGCCGGATCGAAGGACGGAGCGACGACCGCGTTCTTCAAGGTCATCTCAAAGGCGAGCTCCTTGTTCTTGCCCAAGGTCACGTCGGGATGGAAACGGATGCCTCCCTTGTAATCCAACCCCCGGTAACCGAGCAGGCGGCCGTATTCCGCCAAAACGTTCTCGTCTTGGATGCGGGCGGCGGGAAAGACGCGATCGCCGATCCGCAGGAGATGGGCATAGACATGGTTGGGCGCGCTCAAGGAAAGCAGCGTCTGATCATGCGGGGAAACGAGGGGGGCGACGGCCAGAAAGCGCTCGAAGACCGCTCCGCGCCGCCCGGGCTGAAAATAAGAAGACTGCGCCGCGAGATTGGCCGCCAAGGCCGGAGAGACCGCCGAAATCGTCATAAAAAGCCCCTTTGCTTGCCCCCGTGCGCGCCTCCTCGCACGACTTGAGGATAGGTTGCCAGCTTTTTTTCATGTTCTTCATACCCTCCTTCGGATAAGAACGGAGCGCCCCATGATCGGAATCCTTCTCGTCAATTTGGGAACGCCCGACGCCCCGACTACGCCCGCGGTGCGGCGGTATCTCCGCCAATTTCTCTCGGACCCGATGGTGATCGACATCCACCCGGTGGCGCGATGGATGTTGGTCAATCTCGTCATCGCCCCCTTCCGGTCCCCGAAATCCGCCGAGGCCTACAAGAAGATTTGGATGCCGGAAGGATCGCCGCTCCTGTTTCACACGAACAACCTGGCGAAAAAGGTCCAAGCGGTTTTGGGGAAAGACTGCCAAGTCGCCGTCGGGATGCGGTACGGCAGCCCGTCCATTTTATCCGCCGTCGATCGGCTGATCGCGGCCGGGGTCTCGGAGGTCCGCATGCTGCCCCTCTTTCCCCAATACGCGGCCTCCTCCACCGGTTCCGCCGTCGCGGAGTTTGAGCGGGTGATGACGTCGAAGAAAGACGCGCCCCCGTTCCGGGTCCTTCCGCCCTTCTACAACCATCCGGGCTTCCTCTCGGCCTTCGCCGCCGTGGGCGAGCCGGTGCTGGAGCGCGTGCGGCCGGATCATGTCCTCTTCAGTTTTCACGGATTGCCCGAACGCCACATCCTCAAGGAAGACCCGGTGGGGAACCACTGCCTGAAATTCGACGAATGCTGCGATCAGGACGTGATGCAGAATCAGCGATGCTACCGTTCCCACGCCTTCAAGACGGCGAGGTCCCTGATGAAGAGGATCGGAATACCCGACGACGTGTGCAGCGTGTCGTTCCAATCGCGCCTGGGCCGCACGCCCTGGCTCAAGCCCTACACGGATCTGGTGATTCCGGAACTGGTCAAAGCGGGGCGCAGGCGCCTCGTCGTCTTCTGTCCGGCCTTTGTGGCGGATTGTCTGGAAACCCTGGAAGAGATCGGGATCCGGGCCAAGGAAACGGCGATGGCGGCCGGCGCGGAGGCCTTCGAACTCGTGCCTTCGCTCAACGACCATCCCCTTTGGGTGAAAGCCGTGGCGGGGCTGGTAGCGTCGGCCGGTTCCTCCGCATGCGGTTGAGCAGGAACCTCATCTGCCCCACCAGCTCGTCGGCCGACGCCGGCTTGGGGAGGAAACCCGCCATCTCGACGTCCTGGAGGTCTTCGGGGAGGCCGTCTATCCCGCTCTGAAACAGGCAGACCATGTGGGGATCGACGGTCCGGAGTTTTTCCAAAAGCGCGCGCGTCGCGACGCCCGGCATGTTGATATCGAGCAGGACGGCGCTGATCGGGGGACGCGAGAGGTCCCGGTACCACTCTTGCGCGCGGTCCACGGCCTCCCGGCCTCCCGACGCCGTCAGGACCCCGTGTCCCCTCGCCATCAAGACGCGTTTCGCCGTGCGCAGGATCAACTCCTCGTTGTCGACGACCAGCACGATTTCGCGGCCCGTCTCCGGCAGGGGCCGGAGAGGGGGGGGCGGGGCCTCTTCCGCCCTGGGGAAATAGATCGAAAAGACCGTCCCGTGATTTTCGGGGGCCGTCGACGTCCGGACGGCGATGAAGCCGCCCATGGTCTGGACGATCTGGAGGGTCACCGCCAGCCCCAAACCCGTCGAGTTCTTGCCGCTGAAGGACGGATCGAAGATCCGGGGCAGGACATGGGGCGGAATGCCCGGACCATCGTCGCTGACTTGGAGCATCATGAAATCGCCGGCGCGGTGCGTCCCGCGAATCAAGGGTGCGGAGAGCCTTGCCGCGTCGTCCTCGTCCAGAAGCACTTTGCGGGTGGAGACGGACAGCCGGCCGCTCCCGCCCATGGCGTCCCGCGCGTTGACGATGTTGTTGAGGATCACCTGCCAGACCCGGATGGAAGGACCGGGAATCCTCCAGGGCTCGCCGTCGAGGCGGAATTCCACCTCGACCCCCCGGCCCATGAACGCGGACAAGGTCCTTTTGTTCAGGTGGGCGTGCAGGTCCGCGGCCCCCTCGCCGCCGTTCTTGAGCCCCAAGACGAATTCCTGATGGAGCCGGAAGAGGTCGACGGTCAGCGCAGTCAGTTCCTTGGCGGTCTGAAAGCATTCGGAAAGGTCGCGGAGGAGGGCCAAACCCTCCGCGAGATCCTCGGCCGAGGCCACGTGACCGTATTGGTCGGCGATGAGGTTCATCTCCCTCAAGTTCTCCTCGGCCCTTCCGGCGTCCGTCAAGAGGTCGAAGAGACCGATGGTGATTTGGGCGATCAATCCTCCGTCCGACGCGAGCCGAGTCCGCTCGAGATCGGCGCCGGCGCCCACGTCCCTCAGGGACGCGATGACCCGCTGAACGCCCCGGACAAGCTGCGCGACGTTCATGAGAACGCCGCTCATGCCGTCCAGGACGCGGTCCATCGATTCGAGCGTGCCGCTCAACCGCACCCTGACGTCGCCGGGAATGAGATGAAAGTGCCGTCGGGCCAGGAAGTCGACCCTCTGGCAGGTCTCCTCCGCGACGGTCATCTCGCCCGTGAGGGCGGTTAGGATGTTGTTAGCGTCGTGGGTCACCTTGGCCAGGGCGTCCCGCAAGGCATCCGCCATCTGCTGTGCGATGATCTCCCCGGAGATCTCGCGCGTTCCGTGGACGCGAAGAACGGGCGGCGCGATCGAAACGGCCTCGCCGTCTCCTTGTTTCAGCCGCGCGAATCTTCTCCGGAGGCTATCGATATTTTCCCGCAATTGAAGGTCGTCCGTCGTGACCTCCAAGTCCCGGATCGTATCGTCCAAGGCCTGGACGAGCCGTTCGCGCGTCACCGGTACGACGCCCGATGCCGGAGGCATCGTGTCGGGCCTGGGGGGTAGGAGGCTGCTGATGTGGGCCAGTGGGGCCCTCAACTCAGGCGCTTCCTGCCATTGAGGAACGGAGGCCGCCATCTCGTTGTGGATTTCCGAGGGATCGACCCCTTGGGACAGCATCACCGTCCAGTGGAGGATTTGGTGAAAGACGTCTGTAATCGCGAGCGCCGGCATAATGGCCTATGGCGCCTTTTCGCATGGCCGGTCTTGGCGTTGCTAGGAAAAACTGGCCTAACTGATTGATTTTACAAAGAAAATGGAAAAGTTTTTATCCAACGTTGTTCCAAGTTGATTCAAATGAATGGATAAAGATTTAGGAAGCCCGGGGAAGGTAAATATGAAAGGCCGTCCCGTGACCTTCGCCCTCCGTCTCGGAGTCGATTCCGAGAAAGCCTCCCATGTCCTCCACCAGCTCGCGGGTCACGGCCAGACCGTAACCGCTCGAGTTCCGGCCGCTGTAGAAGAGGTCGAAGATTCTTCCCATAAGCCCCGCAGGGATGCCGGGGCCCGCATCCCGGATCGTCAACTGCATGTAATCGCCCGCCCTCGGGGAGCAGCTTGCAGAATCGTGCGGAAGAGACTCGGCCTCTTCCGCCGTGAGGCTCACGCGGCGCGTTGATATTTCCATGCTCCCAAAGTCCTCCATGGCCTGCCGCGCGTTGCCAACCAGGTTGATGATCACCTGCCAGATCCGGATGGACGGTCCGCGCACGGTCCAGGGCGAGGGATCGAGGTCCATGCGAAGCCGGATGCCCTTTCCCAGGATCGCCTGGATCATATCCTCCCTCAGGTAGGCATGGGGATTGATGGAAAACGGGCACTCCGTCTGTTCGCAAAGGTCCTGAAGCCTGAGCAATCTCCGGAAGAGGGTGGCGGACAGCTTCGTCAGATCGATGGACGTCCCGACCGATTCCAGGACGCTCCACACAACGCCGCCCCCCTCCCCGTCCCGGGGTCTCAGGCGGAGCGTCCTTTGCAACCGGCCGAGCGGGTGGAGGAGTTTGGCCAGTTTCGTAAAGACCTGATGGACGTGGCCCTCGGAGAACAGGAGCGTCTTCAAGTCCGCCGGATCGCCTCCGTAGTCGTCACGTTGGGAGTCAATCTGGCCCCTCATCTGTTTGATGAGCGTCGCAATCACGTCGATCTGATGCTCGATGTCCAAAATGATCTCGTTCAAGGCCGGGGCGTCTGGAAAATCCCTAATCTTCTTCTTCGCGGTGGCGACCGTGAGACCCAAGACGGTCAGGGTGTTGTTGGTGTCGTGGAGGGCGCCACCGATGGAGACGAAAAAGGCCTCCCGCACGTTCCGATCCACGCGGGCCCGGGCGTCGCGCTCCGAGCGCCCGGTGCGGAGCCGAAAGACGCCGCTCACCGGCTCCGTAGGATCCGATTCCTGCAGGACGCCCTGCAGTTCGGCGCTGAGGGAATTCAGAAGCCCCTGCTGATGAGGATTGGCGAGGGGGACGATGCTAAGGGCAAATTCCCGAAGCGCCAGGGCCACGTCCCGGCGGGAGGCGGAACCCTTTTCCGCCTGGGACGTCGCCAATTCTTGGAGCGGCTCCAAGCGGTCTTCCAAATTCCTCTTTCTCCACCGCTCGGCGGCGGAGAGCACATCGGTGGCCACCGCATGGGAGGGAACGCCTCCCGTCAACCGGCTGGTTGCGGAGGTGATCAACTGCACGACGTCCAAGATGGGAAGGATGGCCGTAACCGCCATAGTTTCTTTCGGACCCTCTTTCTTTCATATCGTTGGGGGGTTGGGCCAGTGAAAAGTGATGACTCTATGCGTCAGAAGGCAAGGAATATCAGCCTGTTAAGATGGTTATCCACATTGTGGATAACTAGGGAGAGGCCTTCTTCAAGAGGGCGACCGCCTTTTCGGGCAAGGGGATCCGGGCGGCCATCTCGCGGGCGCGCGGTGTCATTTTTTCCAACGTACCGCGAAGGATCCGGACGGTCTTGGCCTCGTCCCATTCCTCCAAATACCCTTCGAGCTTCAATTCCAAAAAGGCCAGGCAATCGGCGTCCTCCAAGGACTGTGAATCGGGGTCGGAGGGAAAATTCTTCTTGAGGATCAGATCGCGCACCCGCGAGATGGCCTTCTCGTCGACGCCCTCCTCGCTCAGGATCTTCGACGTCGCGTCGGCCGAGATGAGGTTAAGGGCCTTCCGCCATTTGTGGTAGCCGGCCGTGGTCATCGGATATTTTTGGGGCTGGCTGTCACGCGGGAGCGTCCAGCGGTCGAGGACGTGGCCCCACGCCGCGAGAAGGAGGGATTCAGAGGGGCTCGGGGATAAACGGCCCACCCACGAGACGACTCGGCGAACGAACAGCAGATCGCGCGGACCTTCTTCGGAGCTCGTTTTCTCGAGCCTCGGGTCCTCCGACAATCGGGCCTCGATCCGGGCGATCGATTTCAAAACGGCGCCGCGCATACGCTTGTATACAAAATAATCGGGATCTCTTGACCCCTCTTACTCCCCCCGATAGAGTCCCGTGTCAATTCCGCAATCCCTCAAACCCTCAGACAAGGAGACTCGCATGAAGAAGCACTCAAGATTATTCGCATTCGCCGTGCTGCTGGCCTCTCTCCTGGCCTACAATCGCGTTTTCGCGGCGCCTGCCGCCTACGGCCCCGAATCCAGGCGTTTCGGCGCCGGCCTTTACCTCGGCGATCCGACCGGCTTGACGGTCAAAGGTTATCTCACCGAACGCCTCGCCCTGGACGCCATCGTCGCCTGGTCGTTCATCGAGTCCTCCTTCACGCTCATCGGCGACGTGACCTATGACATCCTCGACATCCCCGTACATGCCTCGAGTTTCACCCTGCCCTTCTACGCCGGAGCCGGCGGCAAGATCGGCTTCGACAAGGGAGGCAACGGAGACGGCAAGACCATCGCGGCCATCCGCGTCCCCGTCGGCGTCGCCATGCAGTTCGTCCATTATCCCGTGGAAGTCTTTTTCGAGGTTGCCCCCGGAATTCAGATCATTCCCGACAGCGAATTCGACATGACCGGCGGCATCGGCGCGCGTTTTTATTTTTTCTGAAACCGGCCGTTGCCTGTCTGACGGTAGGCCTCGTAGAGGACGATCCCAACGGCCGTGGCGAGGTTTAAACTCCTGACCGGTCCCCATTGCGGGATGTTGAGAACGGACTCGGGGTTCGCTTCCAGGACCTCGGAGGGCAGGCCCGAGCCTTCCGAGCCGAACACCAGGACATCGTCCGGACGGTAGGCCGCTTCGGAATAGACCGTCTTACCCTTGGTGCTGAGATACCAGAGCCGCGACCGTGGATTCTCCCCCTTCACTTCCTCCAGACCGGAGACGACCTTGTATTTGAGGTGCTCCCAATAATCGAGGCCGGAGCGGCGGATCTCCCTGGAGTCGAGGAAGAAACCCATGGGGCGGACGAGATAGAGTTCCGTCTGCGTCGCGACGCACAGCCGGCCGATATTGCCCGTGTTTTGGGGGATCTCCGGGCGAAAGAGGACGATCTTCAACGCCTATTGCGGCTTGATGTTCGCCAGAACCTGAACAGGGAGCGTCGTGTCGCCCTTGAAGGTCAGCACCAGAGCGGCAACGCCCTTCTGCTCCGCGGGCGGCTGGCTGCTCAGTCCCACGCTTTTCAAGACCGCCCCGTCGACCTCCACCGTCACGTAGGCGGCGTTCTGATGCTCGGCCAAGAGGAGGGGATCCACAAAAATGCTCCGTTGGGAGGCGGACAAGACCGACTGGACCGTATCGAAGAGGTCTCCCACCTTGGTGGATTTGCGCTGGTCCGCGATCTCGACCAGGATCGTCTTGCCGGCGAAGGCCTTGGAGTTGATGAGACCTTTCGTCCAGCCGCTTTGCTCGCCCACAAGATCCCTGACGCCGCGGCCCTTGGAAAAAGCAGGCCCCGCGAAAACGACGGGAAGGACCGCCAACAGTGCCACGATGAGAATTTTTTTCATTTTTTTCATATTGGCTCCTTAGTAAAGGTTATAGGACCTTGCTCTACCCGCGAACGTGACAATTATCAAGCCGACAATGACGTCATTGGAATCGACACTCCATTCGGTTTTCGGTCTTGAGGGATTTAGGCCCGGACAGGAGGAGATCGTTCGCGCCGTTTTGGAGGGACGCGACGTCCTCGCGGTGATGGCGACCGGCTCCGGGAAATCCCTCTGTTACCAGCTCCCCGCGGTCGCCGCGGGCAAGCGCTGTCTGGTCGTTTCCCCCTTGATCAGCCTCATGAACGACCAGGTCGCAAAGCTCAATCTCTTGAACATTCCGGCGGCGACGACGCATTCGGCAAATAAAGATGACGGAGAAGCCCTTGCCGCCTGGGCGGAACGGCAGATCAATCTTTATTACGTCTCCCCCGAACGGATCGCGCTGCCCGGCTTCTTCGAATTCCTGAAAAGGCACCGCCCCGACTACGCGGCGGTGGACGAGGCCCACTGCATCGCCCAATGGGGTCATGATTTCCGGGAAGAGTATCGCGACCTCGGCCGGATCAGGCGCGAGTGGGGTTGCCCGGTGATCGCCGTGACGGCCACGGCGACGCCCGAAGTCCAGAGGGAGATCGCGGCCTCGCTCGAGCTTCAAGACCCTCTCATCCGCGTCCACGGCTTCTACCGGCCCAACCTCAAGTTCCGCGCGCGGATGGAGGGCGGCAAAAAGGCGCGGTTTTCGGAGATCCTCCGTCTCCTGGAGAGCCTCCCGGAAGGGGCGGCCATCGTCTATTGCGGCACCCGCAAGGTGGTCGACGCCCTGACGGAATTGTTGAGAAGCCGCAAGGTCCCCGCCTTTCCCTATCACGCCGGACTCGAGGCCGACGCTCGGGAGAAGGCCCACAGGCATTTTCAGGAAGACGCCAGGGTCGTCTTGGTCGCCACGAACGCCTTCGGGATGGGGGTCGACCGGCCGGACGTGAGGCTCGTCGTCCACGCCCAAATGCCGGGGAGTCTCGAGGCCTATTACCAGGAAGCGGGCCGCGCGGGGCGCGACGGGCTCGAGGCGCAGTGTCTTCTCTTTTTCGGCGGCGACGACGCCGGCCTCCAAGACTTTTTCATCCAGCAGGTCTTGGAGACCGTCCCTTCGGACCGGCGAGACGCGTGGCTCGGGAACCGTGAAGACAAACTCAAGCTCATGCAACGCTACGCGCACGGGTCCGCGTGCCGCCAGGCGGCCCTCATGGACTATTTCGGCGACGGCGAAAGGCTCAAAGACGGGTGCGGCGCCTGCGACAATTGCTCGGAGACGGAGACTTTTGAGATCTCCTCTGAGCTGAAGAAAGACATCCGCATCGTCCTCTCGGGCCTTGCCCGATTTGGCACGGCCGCCTCCTTCGGCAAGGGCGTCTTGATCGACTGTCTGACGGGAAAAACGAGCGAGCGCGGTGAAGCGTATGGCCATGACCGACTTTCGACCTTCGGTCTTCTGGCCCACAAAAGACGTCCGGAACTCATGGGCCTCGTCGATCTCCTGATCCGACAGGGCTACATCCAGCAAAACGGGTTCAAGTACCCCACGCTCTCACTGACCGCGGAAGGATCGGCGGTGATGAGGGACCAAAAGGAACCGGTCTTGCCCAAGAGACTCTACGATGAACTCATGACTCGAAGGCCGCGCCGGAGCCGGAGTGCGGGAACGGTCGCATCCTCCGTGCCGGGCGGCGCCGACCACGGCGGTCTCTGGCAGGCGATCCGAAGCTGGCGCGCGGAAACCGCCCGCCGGAAGGGAATCCCGCCCTACACCCTCTTTTGGGACCGGACGATCGACGACCTCTGCGTCAAGAGACCGCGCAACCTGGACGAGTTGGCCGGCGTTTTCGGAATGGGGGAGCGCAAGTGCGCGTCGTTCGGCGAGGAATTGCTGGCGGTCCTCAAGGGTGCGGCCTCGTCTTAGCCTTTTTCCAAAGAGCGCCCATCTCTTTCAGATTCGAGTCTTTGGGCCTCTTCCCCTTCTTTCGCAGTTCGTTTTTGACGAACCGGAAACGGGACTGGAACTTGTCCAGGGTCGCATGGAGGGCCTTTTCCGGGTTCAGCTCGAGCAAGGTGGCCAGGTTGCAGACCGAAAAAAGCAGGTCGCCGATTTCCTCCGAGGTCCGCGCCTTGGTCTTGTCACGGCGGCGGATCTCCCGCTCCAACTCGCGGAGCTCTTCTTTGACCTTTCTCAACGGTCCGGTCCAGCCCCGCCATTGAAAACCGGCCCGCTTCGCATGGGCGATGGTCCGCAGCGTCCTTCGAAGAGCCATGTTACGATTCCCTCTTGGTGCCGGCGTACAATTCGTACTCCAACAACCGGCAGTCGATCTTGCCCGTGTAAAACTCGATCCGGCGGCTGGCCTTCAGCCCGACCTTTTTCGCCAGGTCCAAATTGCCCGTAAAAAGGTAACCCATGAATCCTTTGCATTTCTTTTTCATGAAATCGCCGATGCGCGCGTACGTGGCTTCCAGTTCGGCCATGTGGCCGAGGCGTTCCCCGTACTCGGGATTGAAATAGACAACGCCGGGCGGCTCGGGGAGGGGCGTCGTTTCGAAATCGCCGACACCGAACCGGATCAAATCCCCCACGCCGGCGGCGTTCGCGTTGATCCTGGCGATACGGACGGCTTCTTCGCTCAAATCGGTCGCTATGATCATGAGCCCGGGAACCTCTTTCACCTCGTCGGCGAGCCTTCGGCGCTCTTTGTCGTACACCGCCCGATCATAACCCCTCACGTGCATGAACGCATAATGGCTCCGGAGCAAGCCAGGCTTGCGATGCGTCGCCAGCAAGGCCGCCTCGATCGCCACAGTCCCGGAACCGCACATCGGGTTGACGAACGGGGAGCTTCGGTCCCACTTGGTCGCCATCAACGTCGCCGCGGCCAACGACTCCAGCATGGGCGCCTTGCCGGGCATCTTGCGGTAGCCGTGCTTGGCCAGGGTCTCGCCCGTGGAATCCAGGAATACCTCGGCCCGGTCGTCCTGCCAGTACAAATGCACGACCGTGCGGTCCAACTTCGGCCCGGAATCGGGCCTCTTTCCGGTCTTGTCGCGGATGCGGTCCATGATCGCGTCCTTGACCTTCACGTTCATGAATAACGAGTTATTGACGGTCGGGTGGCTCACGGTGCTGGTGACCGACAGGTAGCCGTCCTCGGGAACGACCTCTTCCCATGGGAGGGTGACCAAGGCGTCGTAGACGCCTCCCGGATGATCCGCCGGAAACTCCTTCAACGAATACAGGACTTGGCTCGCGCATCGCAAATTCAGGTTCAGCCGGATGCAGTCGTTGAGGGTCCCCCGCCATTCAACGCCCGTCGCGAACGTCCGCTTGGGGGTGACGCCCAGTTCCAAAAACTCCCGCTGCAGAGAGGGCGACAAGCGCTTGCCGCAGGTCACGACGATGCGGTTCGGGGTGGTGAAGGGGTTCATGGAATGGCACCGTATATGTTCACCTTTCTCGCTCCCACAACATGAGATTTGTGGTATAGAATCCCTCGTGCCCCTCAAGGACGACTTTCAAAAGGCCTCCAAGGAGGTCTGGAACCTCAAGACGAAGCCGTCGAACGACGAACTCCTGAATCTCTACGCCCTCTACAAGCAGGCCACGGACGGCGACGTCTCGGGGTCCAAACCGGGGCTCTTGGACCTCAAGGGCAGGGCCAAATACAAGGCATGGACCGAACTCAAGGGAACATCCAAGGACGAGGCGATGAAAAAATACGTCGCCGCGGTCAAACGCCTCAAGGGATAGGAATCCTCATGGACGACCTCGCGAAAATCTTCGAGCGCCAAAGGGAGAACCGCTGGCGCATCGCCAAAACCTCCGCCGACCAGCGGATCGCCAAGCTCAAGAAGCTCCGCGAAGCCATCCTCAACCGGCGCGAGGAGCTCCACAAGGCGGTCTATGACGATTTCCGCAAGAATCCGGCCGAGACGGACCTGACCGAGACGCACCTGGTCGTTTCGGAGCTGAACGACGCCATCAAGCACCTGCGGCGCTGGATGCGCCCTCACAAGGTCAGGACGCCCATCACGCTCTTCGGCGCCTCGAGCGAGATCCGCTACGAGCCCAAGGGGGTCGTCCTCATCCTCTCGCCGTGGAATTATCCCTTCCAACTCGCCGTCTCGCCCGTTATCGGCGCCGTGGCCGCGGGCAACTGCGTGATCCTCAAGCCCTCCAACAAGACCGCCCATACGGCCCGTTTTTTGAAAAAGCTCATGGCGGAGGTCTTCGCCGAGGACGAGGTCGCGGTGCTCGAGGGGGACCACGCCGTCGCCGACGCGTTGCTGGAGATGCCCTTCGACCACATCTTTTTCACGGGGAGCCCGAACATCGGGAAAAAGGTCATGGCGGCGGCGGCCAAGAACCTGGCGCCGGTCACCTTGGAGCTCGGCGGCAAATCCCCCGTCATCGTCGACGAGACCGCGGACGTCAAAAAGGCCGCCGCTCGCATCATGTGGGCCAAGTTCATCAACGCGGGCCAGACCTGCGTGGCCCCGGACTACCTGCTCGTTCATGAGGGCCGGGCGAAAGAATTCGTGGAAGAGGCCAAGAGGGTCGTGGCCTCGCGCTACGGATCGACGGAGAAGGACCAGGCCAAGAGCTCGGACTACTGCCGTCTCATCAGCGAACAACACCGCCAGGGGTTGCAAAAGATACTGGAGGCGACGATCAAGTCGGGCGCCAAGGTCGAGATGGGCGGCCTGTCGGGCTCCGACGGGGACGGACGGTTTCTGGCGCCCACCCTGCTCTCCAACGTCACCCCGGATTCACCCATCATGCGCGAGGAGATCTTCGGTCCGATCCTCCCCATTCTCACCTTTCAGACCTTGAATCAGGCCATCGAACTCATCCAATCAAAAGACAAGCCGCTGGCCCTCTACATCTTCTCCAAGGACCGGCGCCACGTGGAAGAGATCCTCAACAACACGACGGCGGGCGGGACCTGCGTGAACAACCTTGCCATCCATTTGGCCAATTCCAACCTCCCCTTCGGCGGCGTGGGCACGAGCGGGATGGGCAGCTATCACGGCTTCTTCGGCTTCAAGACCTTCTCGCACGAGCGGGCCGTCCTCCGCCAGGGCGCGATCGACATGGTCAAAATATTCTACCCCCCCTACACGCCACGCATCAAAAAGATCATCCGGTTTCTGACCAAGCACCTCTGATCAACAAAGACAAAAAAGGCCCCCGTCACCGAACCTGAGGGGGGGTCCGACGGGGGCCTTTTCCAAACTCCGGGACGATCACCTCCTTTCTCCAACAAGGGTTCCGGTCTCCCCCGCTGAACCCTCATGCTGCCTTTCACCAGGAGGACTCATAAAGAGGATTCAAGCGGACGGGGACCTTCCCCATCAGTCGCGATTACTTGGGCGGCAACGTTCCGCCGGAGGCTTCGGGTGAAGCGCTGGCCTGCTGTGTCTTGGCTTCGCGTTCTTGTTTGCGTGCCTCGCGCTGCTTCTCGTGTTCGGCGCGGATGCAATCGGTCAGCTCCTTGCCCTGCTTCCCTTGATCCTTGCAAATCTGGAACGCGCTCGGCGGCGTTTTCGCATTCGCCTGAGCATCTGCGGACTTCGCTTTTTCCACGGCTCCGGCGATTCCCACCGCCAACAGGGCGGCGGCCGTCACGGCCAGAAGAGGACTCTTTTTCATGCGATCACCTCCTTCCATTGACCCTCTTCTAGGGGCGCGCCTTAAAACCTTGATGAAAAGCACATTAAAAAAACCTCATTTGAACGCGGCCCTCCGATCCTCTATACATAAGGATGATGAAGATCCTGATCGCCGAGGATGAGCCCAAGGTCCGGAGTTTCGTGAAAAAGGCCACGGAAGAGGCCGGATTCACGGTCGACGCCGTCGATACGGTCGAAGACCTTCTCGCCTCCGTCCGTGCGAACGCCTACGACATCCTCATCTTGGATCGCCTTCTGAAGGGCCGCGATTCCCTGGACCGGATCGCCGACATCCGCCGTTCCAACGCCCACGTCAAAATCCTGGTCTTGAGCGCCCTCTCGGAGGTCGAGGACAAGGTGAAGGGTCTGACGGAGGGGGCCGACGACTACCTGGGCAAGCCGTTCCACGTGGGCGAGCTCATCGCCCGTCTCCGATCCCTCGCCCGCAGGACGGAGTCGGAGGGCCGGGCGGTGAAAGACACTCTGCTCGCGTACGAAGACGTCAAGATCGATTTGGAGACGCAGCGGGTGTTCCGGGCCAACAAGCGCGTCGACCTCTCGGCCAAGGAGTTCCGCCTCCTCTGCACGCTTGCCCGGCACCCAGGGAAGGTATTTTCCAAGATGGAGCTCCTGGACCAGGTTTGGGACATGAATCATTTCCCCGAAAGCAACGTCGTGGAAGTCACGATCGCGGGTCTCAGAGGCAAGATCGACAAGGGGTTCCGGCCGCTGATCCACAACCGGCGGGGGGTGGGGTACTGGCTGGGTGAGGCTTGAAGAACCCTCTCGCCTCGAGAATCGCGCGGGTGATGTGGGTCATGACCGCGGCCAGCACGCTGGCCGCCATGCTCCTGACCGGCGCCCTGCTCGTCCGCAGCCACCGCGAGTCGATCCGGCGCCAGCTCGAATCCACCGCGTCCGCGCTCATCTCGCTGGGCATCGACGACTTTGGCGATTTGGAAAACATCGACGAACTGAGCCGTTTCATCGAAGGGGCCCTGGGACTCGAGCGCGTGGACCAGGTCGTCCGGATCTACACCAATACGGGCCTCCTGGCCTTCTCGACCGCCCGCCGCGGTTATGACCAACTGCCCGACCGGCTGCCCGAATCCTTCGCGAAGCCCTCCTTCTTCGCCATGGAAGGTCGGAAGAGGAACTACGAGTCCCTCGTGATCCCCTACTCGACGTTCGGGCGGAAGCGACCGTTCTTTCTGCAGATCCTGATCCCCCTGCCGTCCTACGCGGAGATCCTCAAGAACCTCTGGTGGCAAGGCCTGCTCCTTCTCATCGCTCTGACGGGTTTGGCCCTCATCCTCTCGCGCCGGTTGTCCGGGAGGCTCCTGCGCCCCGTCGATGCCATCGCCCTCCATCTCGAGGGCATGGACCCCACCCGCGTGGAGGACTGGAAACCCCTTGCGATCGAGGAGACAGGCCCCTACCTCGATGCGATCGTCCGAAGGATCAACGCCCTGAGCGAGCGCACGCGCGCGGCGGTCCTGCAAATCCGGAAGATGGGGCGCTACGTGGCCCATGAACTCCGCACGCCGCTCACCATCCTTCAAGGCGAGGCGGAGACCGCCCTGGCGAACACAGGGGCCGGACGGGAGGACTACCGCGATGTCCTCAAGAGTTCGCTTGAGGAGATCCAGCGGATGTCGGAGATCGTCGCGACCGTCTTGCAGACCGGCGAGTGGGAACGAACGGACGTGGCGACGGAGCCGGTGGTGACCAGTCTGGCCGCCTGGATAGAAGAGAAGCTCCCCCGCTGGGAGAGGACCCTGGGTGGACCGATCGAGGCGGACCTCGCGGCGGCGGACCCTGCGAAAGTCCGTTTCGACCCGAGGCTGGCGGACTCTCTCGTGGACAACCTCGTCCGGAACGTGCGCAAGCACGCCCCCGGAAGCCCGTGCCGGCTCGCGGTCTCCGGCGCCAAGCTCCTCCTTTCCGACGACGGACCGGGGCTCCCCTCCCCTCTGTTGGAGGCGCTCAACGCCGGCAGACCGGTTCTGGAGGTGACGGGCGTCGGACTGAACCTCTGCCAGAAGATCGCGGGTCTCTGCGGCCTTCGCCTGACCTTCACCAACCGCGCGGGCGGAGGGCTCGACGCGGAAATTCTGTTCCCAAGTCTCTGACAATTCACTATAGCGGGCGAAGAAAGGTTCCCTTTCGGAGTGAGCGATGGCTGAAAATAATTCTCAGATGGGGGGTTCGGGGGGAGAGCGGTATCGCCCCCCGCTCCTATGGATCGACCTCGAAATGACGGGACTCGACGACGCCAAGGACGTCATCCTCGAAGTCGGCGCCGTCGTGACCGACCTCGACTTCAAGATCCTCGAGGAATACGAACGCGTCGTCCACCAGCCCCAGGAAGCCCTCGACCGGATGGACGATTGGTGCAAGAAGACCCATGGGGCCAGCGGACTCACCGACAAGGTCAAGACGGGCGTCCCGCTCGCCGATGTCGAAAAAGACCTGATCGCTCTCGCCAACCGGCATTTTCCGAAAAAAGAGGACAAGATCGTCCTCTGCGGCAACTCCGTCGGGAACGACCGGCGGTTCATCGACCGCTATCTGCCCGCCTTCGCCGAGCGGCTCCATTACCGGTTGATCGACGTGAGCTCGTTCAAGGAGGTCTTTCGACAGAAATACGGTTTCAAACACGAGAAGAAGAACGCCCACCGGGCGATCGGCGACATCCACGAGTCCATCGCGGAGTTGAAGACCTATCTCGGCTACGTGACCGCCCCCTCCAAGAAATAGCCATCAAAAAGTCACCTGACTTTCGGGTTGACGGAGGGCGCCGATTGGGTATGAGACTCTCTCGATCGGGAGGTCCTCCGATGGCAACCGTCAACAACCGCTTACCCGCCAATTGGCAGCTGGTCCCCCTTCGCGAATTCCCCCATCTCTACGCGCTGAAAAACGAGACCGGAGACGTGATCGCAACCGTCCACTCCGAGCACGCCCAGGAATTCCAGGCCCTTCCCGAGCTTCTGGCCGCGAGCCAAGAGATCTTCGACCGTCTGAAGGGCCAATACTCGGGATGGGGCGAACAGAGCAGCCTCGGCCGACTCGAACGGGCCATCGCCCTCTTCAAGACCTCCGCGGGCCGCGGCTAGCGGCCTACTAATTCAGACTCACCCCTAAGAGCCGTCCGATCGCGTAGGTGACGCCGCCGGCGGCCGCCCCGATCGCGAGCATCCTCAGGCCACCCCATAAGGCGTTTCGGCCCGTGAACAGGGTGAGGACCGCGCCGACACCGAATAAGGCGGCGGCCGTCAACCCGATGCAATAGAACAGGGCCCCGCCCCCCCCGGAGATCAGAAAGGGCAGGAGGGGGATCGAGGCCCCGACGGCGAACGCGACAAAAGAAAACACCGCCGCCCCCCAAGGCGAACCGAGGGCCTGCGGGTCCAGGCCCAGTTCCTCACGGGCCAGCGTCTCCAGGGCCTTGCCCGGATCATCAATGAGTTTTTTGGCGATCTCCTGGGCCTCCGTCTCGGAAAGTCCCTTGGCCTGATAGATCAGCGCCAGCTCCTCGGCCTCTTGTTGGGGATACTCGGCCAACTCCTCCCGTTCGAGACCGATTTGGTACTCGTACATCTCGCGCTGGGACCGAACCGACACGAACTCCCCCGCCGCCATCGAGAAGGCCCCGGCGAGCAGGCCCGCGATGCCTGACAGGAGGATCGCGTGCGGGTCGTTGGTCGCCCCGGCCACGCCCAAAATGAGGCCTGCATTGGAGACCAGCCCGTCGTTGACGCCGAAGACGGCCGCCCGGAGGTTGCCTCCGGTCTTCGTGCCCCGATGCCTCCGCCCCACCTCCTCCACTCGCACGGGCGACTCGTGGCCCGGCGGGGTCTTGTCGTAGACGGAGAGGCCGCGGATCTTGAGGGCGGCGAGAGGCGTCCGCAGGGCCTTCGGTCCCAGGCGCCGGACGAGGGCGGCGACGACGCGGGAGCGGAGATCCGGCGCGTACGCCCCGGGCACGGCTTGGGAGGCGGCGGCGAGCTTGCGGGCCCAATGCCCCGCCTGAAGCTCCGCCTCCTGGGCCAGGCCCGAGAAGAGGTTCCGGCGGAGGGTCTCCTTTTCCGCCTCCGCGATCACGCGGTAGAGATAGGCGGACCTTTTTTCCTCCATCCAGCTTTCCCGATAGGACACGTTTCAGATCCTCCAAAACATTTAAATTCTGAATCGCACTTTAGTGTGGTTGCAAAAATCTATCAGATGTAGCTTTTTGCTGCCATGGCCATCTCCACCGAACCCCACAAGATCATCTTTTCCATGACCCGCGTGGGCCGGGTCCATCCGCCCAAGAAAGAGGTCCTGAAGGACATCTCCCTCTCGTTCTTTTACGGGGCGAAGATCGGCGTCCTGGGGCTCAACGGCTCCGGCAAGTCCAGCCTCCTCCGGATCATCGCGGGCGTGGACCAGGATCACACGGGGGAAGTCCATTTCTCGAAGGACTACTCGATCGGATTCCTGGAACAGGAGCCCCGCCTCAATCCCGACAAGACGGTCAAGGAATCGGTCTCCGAGGGTGTCCAGGAGGTCGTCGACCTGTTGAAGGAGTTCGAGACCATCAACAACAGCTTCGCGAACCCGATGTCCGACGGCGAGATGGCGAAACTCCTCGAGAGGCAGGCCGCGGTCCAAGAAAAGCTCGAGCAGCACGACGCCTGGAACCTGGACAGCCGACTGGAGCTGGCCATGGACGCCCTGCGCTGCCCGCCGGAGGACGCGATCATCTCGACCCTCTCCGGCGGCGAGAAGCGCCGCGTGGCCCTCTGCCGGCTACTCTTGAAGGAACCGGACATCCTCCTCCTGGACGAACCCACCAACCACCTGGACGCGGAATCCGTCTACTGGCTGGAGCGCCACCTCCAGCAGTACAAGGGCACGGTCATCGCCGTCACCCATGACCGGTATTTTTTGGACAACGTCGCCGGCTGGATCTTGGAACTCGACCGCGGCCACGGCATCCCGTGGAAGGGCAATTATTCGTCTTGGTTGGAGCAAAAGGACGAACGGCTCCGCCGGGAGGAGAAGGCCGATCAAAAGCGCTTGAAGACGTTGGAACGGGAACTCGAATGGGTGCGGCAGTCGCCCTCGGCGCGCCGCGCCAAATCGAAGGCCCGGCTCTCGAACTACGAGAACCTCCTCAAACAATCCGCCGCCCAGTCCGAAGAAGAGCTCGAGATCTACATCCCCCCCGGGCCGCGTTTGGGGGAGATGGTCATCGAGGCCAAGGGCGTCTCCAAGGCCTACGGCGACCGCCTCCTCTTCGAGAACCTGAACTTCAAGCTCCCCCAGGGCGGCATCGTGGGCGTCATCGGCCCCAACGGGGCCGGCAAGACGACCCTCTTCCGGATGATCATGGGCCAGGAGAAGCCGGACAGCGGCACATTCAAGGTGGGTGAGACGGTCAAGCTCGGCTACGTCGATCAGAACCGTTTCTCGCCGGAAGACACACGGACGGTCTGGGACGTGGTCTCGGGCGGACTCGACGTCGTCAAGCTGGGAGCCCGCGAGGTCAACTCGCGAGCCTACGTGGCCCGATTCAATTTTTCCGGGACGGACCAGCAGAAGCCGATCAGCGTCCTCTCGGGCGGCGAGAGAAACCGCGTGCACCTGGCGATGACCCTCAAGGAGGCCGGCAACGTCCTTTTGCTCGACGAGCCGACGAACGACCTGGACGTGAACACCCTCCGCGCCCTGGAGGTCGCCCTGGAGAACTTCGCTGGCTGCGCCGTCATCATCAGCCATGACCGCTGGTTCCTGGACCGGATCGCGACCCACATGCTCGCCTTCGAGGGAAACAGCCAGGTGACGTGGTTCGACGGGAATTTCTCGGAGTACGAAGAGGACAAGAAGCGTCGCCTGGGCGAGGCCGCCCTCGAGACCCACCGGATCAAGTACAAGAAATTGAAACGCGATTAATGACAATGCGGCTTGCAGACGAACTTGCCGTCGCGGATCTCGCCCTCGCGCCGTGAGATGAACGTGCCGCAGAGCTCGCAGGCGGCCATCTCCTCCGCCTCCAGCCTCGGTCTCTTGGGCTCCGGTTTCGGTTTGCGGAATTTGAAACGGGGGTTTTTGCCGAACAGGTCGTTCATGGGCCTGGTGATCACCAGATAGAGCACATAGAGAAGCCCCAAAAAGATGAGAAAACGGATCACGGCGCCTCCTCGAGGAGCGCCTCGTACTTGCGGCTCTTCTCGTCGTGCTTCTTGGTCGCCGTTTCCAAACGCCCGAATTTCTCCTCGATCTCGTCCTGGATCTCCTTCATCTTCTTCGAGAGCCTCACGAAGGCGTCGATGTTCTTGCCCTCGGAAGCCGCCGCCAGCTCTTGATTCACGGCGGCCTGCTCTGACTCCAGGCGGCAGATGTCCGCCTCGAGGGTTTCCATTTCCTTCTTCAGCGGCGTTAAGATTCTGGATTTCTCGGCGATGACGTCGGCTCTTTTCTTCCGGGATTCCTTCTTGTTGACGGGTTCCTGTGGAATCGGCGGCGCCGCCGTAGGGGCACGGCGCGCCGTGCCCCTACCATCCGTCGATTCCTCTTCCCAACCGATCTTGTCCAAGAACTCCGCGTAGGTCCCGTTGAAGACCTCGGCGTCTCCGTGCTGGAAGACCACCAGCTTGGTCGCCACTTCCCGGAGGATCATCTCGCTGTGGGTCACGATGACGACCGCGCCCTCGAAGAGGTCGATGGCGTCCACCAAGGCCTCGATCGACTGCATGTCCAGGTGGTTGGTCGGCTCGTCCAAGAAAAGGAGGTTCGCGGGCGAGGCCAGGATCTTGCCCAAGAGGACGCGGCTTTTTTCGCCGCCGGAGAGGACCGAGACGCGCTTCTCCGCCGCCTCCCCCGAAAACATCATGATGCCGCAGATCCCGCGCACGCTCGTGCGGCTGAGCTCGAGGTTCGCGTTGCCGATCTCCTCCTCGACCGTCAGCTTCGGATGCAGCCGGTCGATGTTGGTCTGGCCGAAGTAGCCGAGCTTCATGTTCGGATGGGTGCGGATACTGCCCGACTTGGGAGCGAATTCCCCGGCGAGCACGTTCAAGAGCGTCGACTTGCCCTTGCCGTTCTTGCCGATGACGGCGATGCGGTCCTTGGCGCCGATCGTGAGATTCAAGTCATGGAACAATTCCTCGTCGAATCCGAACGAGAGCCCCTGGGCCTCCAAGATCGTCTTCGCCTCGAACGGGGCGTAACGGAACTCGAAGTCCAGATCCGCGATCCGCGCCAACACCTCTCGGCTGGGCATCTTCTCCAGCATCTTGACCCGGGACTGGGCCGCCGCGGCCTTGGAGGCCTTGGCCTTGAAGCGCGTCACGAAGGCCTCGATCTGCTGCCGCCTCTTCTCCTCGTTGACGCGCGTCTTCTCGTGGATCTCCTCCTCCTGGGCGATCTGGGCGTAGAGCTTCTCGGTCCCGCCCTGCACCTTCTTGATCTTTTGCCGGTGGATCGCCGCCGTATGCGTCGTCACGGAATCCATGAACTCCCGGTCGTGGGAAATGAGGATCATCTCGCCCTCCCAGGCCCGGAGGAACTTCGTGATCCAGCGGATGGAGACGATGTCCAGGTAGTTGGTGGGCTCGTCCAAAAGGAGCAGATTCGGGTGCGAGACCAGGACCTTGGCGAGGTTGAGGCGCACTTGATAGCCGCCTGAGAATTCCTCCGGAGGGCGGTCCATGTCCTCCTTGGTGAAGCCCAGGCCGAAGAGGATGCGCTCCACCTTATAAGAGTCGTGCTCCTCGCCCTCCGGGAGCCCGAGACAGCCCTCCTCCAGGACCGTCGGCCTCGAGAAACGGATGTGCTGGGCCAGGTGGCCGAGACGGTAGCCGCGGGGCAGTACGACGGAGCCCTCGTCCGCCTCATCCTCGCCCAAAATGATCCGCAAGAGCGTGGACTTGCCGTGCCCGTTCCGGCCCACTAACCCTAAGCGCTCTCCCGGTCCCATCTGAAGTGAGGCGTCGTCAAAAAGGACTTGAGCGCCGTACTGTTTATGGAGATTCTGTATCTTGATCACGGTGAAACCAACCTATCGACGGATGCTCCAGGGACTCAAGGAAAAAGGGGCGGGAACGGCCCCCTCCTCCGAGCCCTGGTTCGTCTACCTTGTCGAATGCAACGACGGGTCCCTCTACACAGGCATCACCAACGACATTCTCCGCCGCGTGCGGAAGCATAACGACGGCAAGGGAGCCAGCTACACGCGGACGCGCCGTCCCGTCAAACTCCTCTACTATGAGCGATGCGCGAACCGTTCGGAGGCCTTGATCCGCGAATGCGCGGTCAAGGCCCTGCCGCGCGATAAGAAACTGGATCTGACCCGGTAAAAAAAAACCGCTCCGCCCCAAACGGGACGGAGCGGTTTTGCGCAAGAGATTTTGAAGTTAAGCCTTCGCGACCTCGGTGGCGAACTCGCCCTTGGGGCCTTGTCCGACGCTGAACTCGACCGGCTGGCCTTCCGCGAGCGACTTGTAGCCTTCGCCCTGGATGTTCGTGTGGTGAACGAAGAGGTCCTTGCCGCCGCCGTCGGGCGTGATGAAGCCGTAGCCTTTGGCGTCATTGAACCACTTAACGGTTCCTTTTTGTTTGGACATACTGTCCTCCTTTTACGCTGCCGTTTTTTGAAACGAGAGGATTGAGGCGGGATGCCCCACGGGGAGATGAACTCACCTGCATTAAAAAGCCTTCGTACATCAAACGACCACGTCTCTTGAGGGCCGTTCATAAGAAATCCCCGGAACACTGGCAAGAACTTTTTTGCCTTTCACACGCGCAGGCGTGTGATCTAAGGTGCCGACATGAATGAGATTTCCCTTACCCCCCAGGAACGCCAGCTTCGGACCCTCATGCGGCTTTGGACCTTTCTCTTCGGCGCGGGCGCCGTGGCCTTCCTCCTCTTCGGCGATTGGATCCTCTACTCCGGCAACTATTTCTCCGTGGAGATCATGAAATGGGGCCTGCCCGCGATGCCGCTCCCCGTGGAGAAGTTCTGGCTCTCGCTCACCGTCTCCATGATGGCGACGATCACGATGATCGCCTATTACATCCAAAAGGACGTACGGGCGAACCTGGTCCTCACGAGTTTTCTCCTCGTCTCGAAGCTCACGTCGACCTCCGTGATGCTTTCGGCCTTCTTCTGGGACCGGCCGTATTTCAATTATCTGATGGGATCGGTCTTCTGCGACGGGCCTATTTTCGTCCTAACGTTGATCTTTTACCGGCGTGCGGTGATGAGTTTGATGCCTGCGTGTCTGAAAAAATCCTAATGCCCCGCCAAATCCACCCGCAAGACATGATCCGACCCGAAGAGCGAAATTGCGTATAAGAACCCGTCCGGCCCCTTTTGGAGGGACGTCAGCCCGTTCAAATGGCCCAGGTGCTTGTCGTCATCGATCGTGAGACCCTCGTCGCCCTCCTTGAGCTTGAAGCCGCGCACCCAGCCCTGGAAGAAGTCGCTGTAGATCAGGCGGCCGTCGAGCTTTCCGTCATACTGGCCGCCTTCGTAGAAGGCCCCGACAATGACGGACTGGGGATTCGAAGTCTCATCGGCGTCTCCTTCGATGACGTCAAAGTCGCTCTCCGTCGGGTCTTCCTTCGCGAATTTGTTGTCCGTGTGCTCGTAGGAGTGGACGGGATTCACGTAAGTGAAGAGGCTCGACGGCCCCTCGGTGATGGGCCAGCCGAAGTTGAGTCCCGGTTCGGGCAGGAGATCGACCTCCTCCACCCGCGTCGAGCCGACGTCGCCGACGAAAAGACCGGCCGGCCCCACCGCCAGCGTGAAGGGATTTCGGAACCCCCGCCCGTGGATCTCCGAGACGAGGGCCCCGCCCTCGCCCGGATTCCGGTTGGGAAGGATGCGATGGATCTTGCCCAGGGGATTCGTGCCGTCCTGGGCGAGGGCGAGAATGGTATCGGGCCCGCCCGCGCCGCCGCCGTCCCCGACGCCCAAATAAAGCGCGCCGTCGGAGCCAAAGACCAGGCCGCCGCCGTTGTGGTGGCCGTCGAAGTCCGGGGAAGCCGTTTTCGAGAAGATTTCGACCGCCTGGGGATCGGTCAGATCGAAGGTGCCGGCGGAGATGTCCACCGCCACCGTGTAGCGGCCCAGGTGGTTGCCGTCGCCCGTCGGCAACGTGCCGTACAAATAGATAAAATGATTATCCGCGTAGCCCGGGTCGGCGACGACGTTCAAAAGGCCCTGTTCGTCTTCGTCGAGAACTCCCACGGTCACCGTTTGAGCCAGCGGCGCGAAGTCCTTCGTCATGTAAAAAACCGTCCCGTCCTTGGCGATGACGACCGCCTCTCCGTCCGTACCCGGCAAAAACTCCAGATCGATCAGGTTCGCGGTTCCGAACGACGCCCCCACGGGCGTGAAGACGACGACGTCCTTCTTGGACGAAGAACAGCCGAAGGGATTGAGGGCAAACCCGCAGAGGGCGACCCAGAGGCAGAGGAACGGGACGATTTTCTTCATTCAAAATCCATCTCAAATCGGGTAAGAAACCTCCAGGGGGAAATCGCACTCTGTGCGATTCACGACTTAAACTTCTTGGAGGATCTGAAACGTGAAAAACATCCTCACCGGACTCGCACTGATCGCAGCCGTGGCCGCCTGCGCGCCAAAAACCGAAGCGCCCCCGGCGACCCAGCCTGCCGCCACCGGGCCCGCGGCGGCAGCCCCCGCTCCTTCGCCCGAAACGGCGCCAACCATCCCGACCTCGAATCCTTCCAAAGAGGCCCCCTGGCTCCAAGTCCCCCTGGGCCTGGACAACGAAAACCTGAACATCCCCGCCGACAATCCTTTGACGCCCGAGAAGGCGGAGTTGGGAAGGCTGCTTTATTTCGACGCGCGTTTCTCGGCCGACGGAAAGGTCTCCTGCGCGACCTGCCACAACCCCCGCCAGGGATGGACGGACAACGAACCCGTCTCCGCGGGCATTCACGGCAAGAAGGGCACGGTGAGCGCGCCGACGGTGGTGAACGCCACCTACATGGCCCTGCAATTCTGGGACGGCCGGGCGGCCACGCTGGAGGAGCAGGCGCTGGGACCCGTCGTCAATCCGGTGGAGATGGGGCTCCCCTCGCACGAGGTCATGGTCTCCACCTGCAAGTCGATCCCGGGCTACGCGCCGTACTTCAAGAAGGCGTTCGGCGATGAGGCCATCACCAAGGAACGCATCGCCCAGGCGATCGCATCGTTCGAAAGGACGGTCTTGAGCGGCAATTCCCGCTACGACCGGTGGACCTTCGGCGACAAGACGGCGATGACGGAACAGGATATCCGCGGCCGCGACCTCTTCTTCGGAAAGGCCCTCTGCACGCGCTGCCACGCGGGCCCGAATTTTTCGGACAGCATGTTCCACAACCTGGGGGTCGGACAGAACAAGCCCAAACCCGATCAGGGACGCTTTGCGGTCACCAAGGCGAAGGAAGACATGGGCGCGTTCAAGACGCCGACGGTGCGAGACGTCACGAAGACGGCCCCGTACATGCATGACGGCTCGGAAAAAACTCTGGAGGACGTGGTCGAGTTCTACAACCGGGGGGGCACCAAGAATCCCAATTTGGATGTGCGGATGGAGGCGTTGAATCTGACCGCTCAGGAAAAAACCGATTTGGTGGCGTTCCTGAAAGCCCTGGACGGCAACCCCTACCCCGTGGTCGCTCCTCCCGAAATGCCGAAATGAGGGGAAAAGGCGGCCAAAAAGGAAAATCGCCTACCGTCTCGGAACAAGAAGAGCCGTCGTAACGCGGGGATGATCGCGAATTTGGTCCGCCCGGGTGCTATATGTCGACCACGATGCGAAATCCTGGCCGGCATGCTCCGTCACGAAACCTTCCGCCGTATGGAGCCACTCATCAACGGCGGCGGCATCGCCCCGGAGTGCTGCCTCGTCGGCCCTCCGAAGGGCGTTCTCCATCGTGCGGTTCACGATCTCGGCCGCCCGGTCTCTGACCTGTGCCCTCAGATCGGGTCCGCCGCGCTCAAAGAGAATCCTGGCCAAATGGCGGGCGTCACCGATGCCGGCATTGGCCATGATGATTCCCATTGTACTCGGCGCCTCGGCATAGTTCCCGGCGCTGTTCAAATACGCCGTAATGAACAGGGAGTCAGACCAATTCCGGTCGAAGGTCATCCCCGCGTTCACGGCCAATCCCCTCATTTGATTGGAAGCGCGGGCCAACTCTTCGGAATTTCCTTCCCTGGAAGATCTCTCTGCCAGCTGCCGTAACGCCTGGTACTGGATATAAGCCTGGGCGCGGCCGACCGTGAGACCGCTGATCTTGGCCACACCCAGATTCGAGAGGAATCCCCGCACGTAGCGATCGCTGATGCCATACTCGCGGCGACGGCCCCCCTCATCCCTGAAAACGACCCGATCCCCTTTCCCGACAATCCCGTCGCCGTTGTCCCGAATCTCCACAAACTGATACTCGGCCGCCGATGACGAAATTTTTGACATATATCTTCAATTATCGGCCAAATAGTACTCTGTAGTTTCTTGAAATGCATATTTTTTTAGGCCGAGTATCAGCATTATTATCAAAATGATAACACTCTCCTTAGTCTCTGAGATGCTTGAGGATTTTCCGGTTCATGGAGGAGGTGGGGAGGGAATCCACCTCCGAAAGGCGGGTCCAACGGTGCTCACAAGGCCAGGAGGCGGTCCCCCGGAGTTCGCAGAGAAACGGTAAGATCTTGAGGCGACGGTTGAGGACGGAGTGACGGACCATTGGCAGCGCGCGAGCCACGTCCACCGGCCAATCTTTCCCTAAATCCCGAGAATCCCCCGTCACCATGGGCAGCTCCCACATCCCGCGGAGAAGACCTTGTTGAGGACGCCGCACAAAAAGAATCCTGCCTTCCTTCCGGACGACAGCCGCAACCATGAGGACGTCGCGGTACTCCGTCCTTTTCTTTCCTTTGGGGAATTCTTCGGGCCTTCCCTTCTTCCGGGCGAGGCAATCCGTCGAAACGGGGCAAGAAAGGCAGGAGGGATTTTCGGGCGAACAGACCGTTGCGCCCAACTCCATGACGGCCTGATTGAAATCTCCGCAATGCTTGTGCGGCAGGATTTGCTGGGCCATTCCCCAAAACACTTTTTGACCTGCGGACGATTTCGGATCTTCGCGGATCGCGAAGATCCGCGAGAGGACGCGGATGACGTTGCCGTCGACGATCGGCGCCTTCCGACCGAAAGCGATGGAGGCGATGGCGCCGGCGGTGTAGCGGCCGATACCGGGTAATTTCATCAATTCTTCGACCGAGCCGGGCAATTCCACGATCATCCCCGCCGCCCTGTGCAGGTTCCTCGCCCGCGAATAATAACCGAGCCCCGACCAGAGCCTCAGGACGTCTTCTTCGGAACCGGCGGCCAACGCCTTCACCGTCGGGAATCGTTTCAGAAAGCGCTCGTAGTAAGGGATGACGGCCTCGACGGTGGTTTGCTGCAGCATGATCTCCGAGACCCAGATGGCGTAGGGGTCCTTCGTCCGACGCCACGGAAGATCGCGACGGTTCTTGCGGTACCACGCCAGGAGTTTCGATTGCCAGGTTGCCGGTTTCAATCTAGCCTCGACTCACCCTATGAAAGCCATCGTCCTCGGCGCAACCGGTTTCATCGGTTCCCACGTCGCGCGCTCCCTCGCGCAGGAAGGGATCGACGTCCGCGTCTTGAGCCGGGGCACGAGCCCGTCCCTCGCCTTGGAAGGATTGCACGTCGAGCGGGTCATGGGGGATCTCGACGACAAGAAATCGTTGATCCAGGGCATGAAGGGCTGCCAGGCCCTCTTTCACGTCGCGGGCTACTACCCCCTCTATTCGCTCAACCGCAAACCCCAGAAAAGGACGGCGCTGGCCCAAATGACGAACGTCCTGGAGGCCGCGGCGGAAGCGGGGGTCGAAAAAACCGTCTACACGAGCTCGATGAGCGCGATCGGAAAGACGGCGGACGGGTCGCCGTCCGACGAAGACACCCCGTACGACACGAATTATTTCAAGGGCCTGTATTACGAGATCAAATACCTTCAAGAGCAACTCGCCCTGGAAGCGGCGCGTAAGGGACGCCACATCGTCGTCGTCAATCCCACCGGCGTCTTCGGCGACTACGACGTCAAGCCGACCTCGGGGGCCCTCATCGTCGCATTGGCCAAGGCCCAGGTCCCCTTCCTCTTCGACGCCCTCATGAACGCCGTCGATGCCGGGGACGTCGGCCGTGGACAAGTGGCCGCCCTCAAACAGGGTCGTTCCGGCCGACGCTATCTCCTGGGGGGGCATAATACGACGGTCTGGGAGTTGGCTCAAAAGGTCTGCAGGATCGCCAAGGTCCGAATGCCCTTCGGCCGCCTCCCGCTCTTCGTGGGGGAGGTCCTCGCGATGGTCTCGGAGGTCGTAGGGGACTTTTTCAATCGGCCCAAGCCCCTCCTCCCCCAGGTCGGCATCGACTTTCTCAAGTACGGGATGCACTACGATACGTCCCGAGCCCGGAAGGAGCTTGGCTTCACGGCGACGCCCCTGGAGGAGACCCTCGAACGGGCGATCGCATGGTTCCGCAAACACCGGTATCTTTAGTTGGCAACTTTGAACGCTCCCCCGGCGAAGAAAGCGCCATGTCTTTGGGTCTATTCGCCGTCCAAGCCTATCTCGCCGCGAACGCCTACGTGCAGGCCAGGGCCGGTGCGCCCATGGCCGTTTCTGCGTCGGAGCCCCTTCCCGGACCGGTCCATGGAAACCACTTGGAAACGCATTTCTCCGACGCGCCCTCGGTCTTCTTTCCCGCCGGCGCGAGTCACCGTTCTCCCAACGCGTGGACGCCCTACCGTTCGGCCTTCACCGTCCGGCTCCCTCATACGACCCTCCCTCAGGAGATCGTCGACTACCTCATCAATCGCTCCCAACTGACGGGTCACCACTACTCGCTCTTCCGCCACGGACCGGCCTCTCGGCCATCGCGCTACGAGGTGCGCGAGGGCTCTCCCTCGGCGTCCGACCGGTCCGTCCTGGGAGGCGAAACCTACGATGTTTTCGAGGAATCTTTTTTCGACGTGACCTGGGTGGCGCATGTCCATCCGCCGTCACGGAACCCCCTGCCGACGGACGACGACTTAAATGCGCTCGCGGAGCGGGCATGCCACCGGAGGGGCCGATGCTTTCGCCATACCCTCTTCGGTTTTCTTCGCGGCGAGCCCGTCTTCATCGAATTTCAGGTGATGGTCGACCCTTTCACGCGGGGCATCACGGTCCTGCATCGGGCCTCGGAAAGCGTCGCGGCGGCGACGGATGCGCGAATTCAGGACTTTATTTCTTCTTATCGTTGAGCAGCCCCTGCAGTTCGTTTAGGAATTGGTTCACGTCCTTGAAGTCCCGGTAGACGGAGGCGAATCGGACGTAGGCGACGTGATCCAGATCGTGCAAGGCGCGCATGATCCGCTCGCCGATCTCCTTGGAGTTCACTTCTTTCTCGCCCAATTCGACGATCTCCCGCTCGATCCGGTCGACGGTCTCCTCGATCTTCTCCATGGGCACGGGCCTCTTCTCGCAGGCCTTCTGGATGCCGCCGACGATCTTCTTGCGGTCAAACGGCTCGCGGCGGCCGTCCTTTTTGATGACGAGGGGGAGGAGCTCCTCGACGCGCTCGTAGGTGGTAAACCGCTTGCCGCACGTGTCGCACTCGCGCCGGCGCCTGATCGTCTCGCCTTCCTTGGAGTCGCGGCTGTCGACGACGCTGCTGTTGGGATGGTTACAGAAAGGGCATTTCACAAATACAGGGGGAATTTCTTGCAGAGCGCGCGGATACTCTCCCTCACCTCGCGCTTCGCCTTTTCATTCTTGAGGTCAGACAGGACCGTATGGATCCAACCCCCGATCGTCTTCATCTCCGGTTCCTTCATACCCCGCGTCGTGAGGGCCGCGGTGCCGATCCGGATGCCGCTGGTGATGAGAGGACTCTGGTCGTCGAAGGGGACCGCGTTCTTGTTGACCGTGATCCCGGCCTCTTCGAGGGCCTCTTGGGCGTCCTTGCCGGTGACCTTCCTGTTTCTCAAGTCCACCAGCATCAGGTGATTGTCCGTCCCGCCGGAGACCAGGTTGTAGCCCAGGTCCACCAGCGTTTGGGCGAGGGCCTGCGCGTTCTTGATGATCTGGCGGGCGTAGTCCTCGAACGCCGGCTGCAGGGCCTCCTCAAAGGCCACCGCCTTGGCGGCGATAATGTGCATGAGCGGCCCGCCCTGGATGCCCGGGATGATCATCGAGTCGATCAGTTCGCTCATCTTCTTCACGCGCCCCGATTTGGGCGCGACGAGGCCGAAGGGGTTCTCGTAGTCCTTGCCGATCAGGATCAAGCCGCCGCGGGGTCCCCGGAGGGTCTTGTGCGTCGTCGAGGTCACCACATGGCAATGCGGCACGGGGTCGTTGTGGAGCTTCTTCGCGATCAGTCCCGCCGGGTGGGCGATGTCGGCGAAGAGAAAGGCCCCGACGGAATCCGCGATCTCCCGGAACTTCTTGTAGTCGATGTTGCGTGAATAGGCCGAGGCTCCCACCGTGATCATCTTGGGACGTTCCTTCTTGGCCTGATCCGCGCACCGGTCGTAGTCGATCCGCCCCGTCTTGGGGTCCACCCCGTAGGCGGCAAAATTATAAAGTTGACCGGAAAAATTGACGGGTGATCCGTGCGTCAGGTGGCCGCCATGGGACAGGTTCATCCCCATGACCTTATCTCCTGGCTTGAGGAACGTGAAATACACGCCCATGTTGGCCTGGGAGCCGGAGTGCGGCTGGACGTTGGCGTATTCGGCGCCAAAGAGCCTCTTGACCCGGTCCCGCGCCAGGTCCTCCGCCCGGTCCACGAACTCGCAGCCGCCGTAATAGCGCTTACCGGGGTAGCCCTCGGCGTATTTGTTCGTCATCACGCTCCCGGCCGCCTCCAAAACGGCCCGCGAGACGAAGTTCTCGGACGCGATCATTTCCAGGGTGAATTCCTGGCGCTCCGTCTCGCCGTGGATGGCGGCGTGGATGTCGGGGTCCTGTTTTTGAAGGTAAGACATCATGAATTCGGGGGGTAGCATGGCAAAACAAAAAAGGCGACCCTCTTTCGAGGGCCGCCTTCGAGATAGTGTCGGGGCGAACCTCGTGTTCGCCCTTCGTATTATCTAATCAAGCTGCAACCGCCGCTGCCTCCCGACTCCTCGGTACAGACCGACGGTTCACCCGTGCAGGTAAAGCCATCTTCGACCACACAGGTAGCGCTGCAACCGTCGCCCGCAGTGGTGTCGCCATCATCGCAGCCCTCACCGGTCTCCACGTCGCCGTTTCCACAAACAGCAGGCACGACCGGCGGAACCGGGGGGGCCGCGGGGGTTGTAACCTCCAAGGCGCCCAGGTCACAGGCGTCGCCGACGGGACGATCGGTACCGACCTGGTCGGTCGGGTCGCAGGTGGCGTTGTTACCGGCGTCAATCGCGGGGCTCCCGGCCTGCAGGGAGAGGCTTTGGACCACCGAGGTCGGCTCGTCGCCGGCGAACCGACCGCCGTTGTCCGCCAGACCCGCCAGATCAAAGAGGGGGTCCACATTCAGGACGCCCGTCGGATCACCGGTGATCTCACAACCAGACGGGTCTTGGACTATGTTGGGCCCGCTCGAAGCCATGCTGTTCCCGGCACCCGTGAAGTCGTTGAGGCAATCCGGGGCCTCGGCGCCGGGGCTCGCGTCGGTATTGCCGGCAATGAGGGTATTGCTGAATACCATGTCATCATCGTTGTAAATTCCGCCGCCGTCGCCGCCCGTAAAACCTCCCTCATTCGCGTCCGACGTGTTGAAGGCGATCGTCACGTTGTTCAAGTCCAGCTTATCATCACTCCAAATTCCGCCGCCATGGCCATCCGCCTGGTTGTTGACAATGGTCGTGTTGATGATCTGGAGCGGGTAGTCTGTCGCAATGCCGCCGCCATTGCTGTCGTCCGTGGCCGAATTATTCTGATCCCCAAGGGCACGATTGTCGCTGATCAGAGTGTTCCGGATGACGCCGGGGTAATCGGTCGCAATCCCGCCGCCGTCATTGTCCGCCGCGGTGTTGCCGGTAATGAGGCAGTTATCGAGGACGAAGTAGTAATAGGCGTCGATACCGCCGCCCTCTCCGGTCAGATGTGTGTTTCCGGAAATGATGGAGTTACTGACCGTGCTCCAGTCGTCGAAGTGGATCCCGCCGCCGCCTTCGCCGCCGCCGCCTCCATCCTCGTCGGTGTCTCCGATGTTGTCGGCGATCGTGCTGTTGTCGATGGTGATGTGGTAGTAGTTATAGACGCCCCCGCCGCTGTCTTCGGAGCGGTTCCCGCTGATCGTGCTGTTCAGGATCACCATCTCATCGTCGTTGTAGACACCGCCGCCGTCGTTGTCGTCCAGGGCCTGGTTTTCGGCGATCAGGCAGTTGTCGATCAGCATGGTGTATTCGTTGTCGACTCCCCCACCCTCGCCGGCAAGGGTGCGGTTTCCGCTGATTTCGCAGTTGCCGCTGCCGGTGATGGTCATCGCCCCGTAGTCATTCATGATGCCGCCGCCGTCGCCGCTCGAACTTCCAGTCTCGTTGTCAACGACCCGGGTGTCAATGATCTCGGCCCCGTCCTCGTTGTTGTAGATGCCGCCGCCGTTTCCGCTGCCGTCATCGCCGGCCTTGTTTTCAGCAATCGTGCTGTTCTTGACGAGAAGGGAGCCGTCGTCGTTGCTGATGGCTCCGCCATCGTCCTCCGAGATATTATTGGAAAGGGTACAGTTTTCCACGACTAGGCCCGAACCGTCATCGTCCAAGTGAATACCGCCGCCATCGCCTGTAGCGTCATTTCCAAAGACGAGGCTGTCTACGATCCTCAAGAAACCGCGATTGTCGATGTTTATTCCACCCCCGCTCCCACTGACATTGCCTCCTTGAATGGTGACGCCGGTCATCACGACGCTCGCGGCAACGCCGGGACTCGCGCCGGCATCGATATGAAAGACCCGATCTCCAGTGGCGGCACCATTGCCTTCAATGACGGTCGTCAGAGAGCCGGATCCGGTGATGATCACATTGTCCGTAATGTCAAGATCGCCCGTCGCGGCAAGGTCCTCGCCCGCGCCGGCAATGGTCAACTGATAGATTCCGGCCGGAATCACGATTTCGTCATCAACTCCGACGCTTGCATTGGCCGCAATAACGGCCTCGCGCAGGGAGCAATCGGCGTCGCAGTTGCCATCCGGGGCGTCGTCCGTGATCTTCGTCACGGTAAAGGTCGCCGCACCCACCGTGCCCGCCGGAAGCATCAAGGCCAGAAATCCCATGCCCAACAGAGCCTTTTTCATTGTTTTTTTCCCCATGCGACGGAGAAACAGGACCCCTAAACCTGCGAAAATCGCCATCAAGGGGCCGGTCGCAGCCGCCGATGTGCCCCCGTCCGTCAGGGAGCAGCCTCCGCCGTCCCCGGCCGTTTCGGTGCAGACGGAGGGCTCCCCGGAACAGGTGAAACCGGCTTCCACGCTGCAGGTGTCGCTGCAACCGTCTCCCGCGTCCGTATCGCCGTCGTCGCATCCTTCACCGGTCTCCACGTCTCCATTGCCGCAGACCGCGGGAGGCGCCTCGCAGACGTCGCCCGTCCCGTCGCCGTCCGCGTCCGCCTGGTCGGCGTTGGCGTCCGCCGGACAGTTGTCACAGACGTCGCCCACACCGTCGGCATCACCGTCCGCCTGATCGGCGTTGGATGCAGCGGGGCAGTTGTCGACGTCGTCGCTTACCCCGTCGCCGTCGGTATCCACGACCAGTTCAAACGCTCCCAGGTCACAATCGGCGCCCTGGGGCCGGGTCACGCCGCGCTCGTCGGTCAAGGCGCAACTTGCATTGTCGCCCGCTTCGGCCGCGGCACTGGCCGGGGCCAGGGCAACCGTCTGCAACCGGACCGGGGCCTCGGGGTCTCCGACCAAGGGACCGTTGTTGTCGGCCAGGCCGGCCGCGGCGAAGCCGGGGTCTCCGGTCAGGACGGCCGTATCGTCGCCCTCAATGTCGCAGTCGGTATCGACGACACCGACGAAGTTGGGACCGCCCGAGGTCAACGTACTCGCGCCGGCGGTCGAATCGCTGATGCAGTCATCCCCCAGGTTGGGGCTCGTATTGCCCGCGATGATCGTGTTGATCATGACGGCGTCCGAGTTGTCGTCATAGAATCCGCCGCCGTCACCACCGCCGGCCGCATCCGCGTCCGATTCGTTACCCGTAATGGTCACGTTGTTGAGAAGGATGCCGTCACCGCCGGAATCGTTGTAAAGTCCGCCGCCGTTGCCGTCTGCCGTATTGTTGGCGATGGTCGTGTTGGAGATATCCATCGCATAGGTCGTATAAAGTCCACCCCCGTCGCTGTTGTTGCGGGCGGCGTTTCCGGAAATGGTGCAGTTCCGTAGGACAACCGGGTCCCCGTCGACATAAAGGCCGCCTCCGTCGTCGTCTTGGGCGATGTTGCCCGTGACGGCCACTCCGTCCAGAACGGCGTAATCGTTGAAATAGATACCGCCGCCGTTGTTGCTGATTGAAATATTGTTGCTGACCAAGCTGTCGGAGAGTGAAAGATAGTCGTTATTGTAGATTCCGCCGCCGTAACCGCCGGAACCGTCGTCGTTAAAGTCGGCGATATTCTCGGAAATGGTCGAGTTGCTGATTGTGAGACCGTCGTCGTTGTAGATACCACCCGCGCTTTCGTTGGCGTGATTGCCGAAGATGGTGCTGTTGATTAGGGTGAGATGTTCACTATTGTCGATGCCGCCGCCGTCTCCGTCTGCTGTGTTTCCGGCGATCCGGCAGTTGTCGATGAAGAGGGTGCTGTCGTTATAGATCCCCCCGCCGTCATCGTTGATGGTCGCGTTGTTGGTGATCTCGCAATTCAGGAGATAGGCCGAGGTATCTTGGTTGCTGTCGAGATAGAGCCCGCCGCCATAATCGTCCGCGCGGTTGCCCGTGACCTGGCTGTCCACGATCTGAAGGACGCCGCCGCTAGTGTAAATGCCGCCGCCGTAGCTGCCGAGGGCCTGATTATTGGGCCCAATGACGCTGTTGCCGATGACATGGACGAACCCCTCGCCGCTCCAGATACCGCCGCCGTCGTTGTCCGCGGTGTTGTTGGAGACCGTGCTGTTGATGAGCACGAGGGTTCCCTGATCCTCCACATCGATGCCGCCACCGCTGGTGGTGCAGTGGTTTCCGTCGACCACCGAATCAATGAGGGTCAGACTCGCTGTCCAGCTCAGGAGAATGCCGCCGCCGCTGGCGCCCACATCGCCGCCCGTGATGGTGACCCCCGAGATGGTCACCGCGATGCCGGTGTCGTCCGGGTCGATGCTGAAGACGCGATCGTCGCCGCCTCCGGCCCCGTTTCCGTCGATGATGGTGTCGGAAGCGCCTGCGCCCTGGATCGTTACGTTCCGCCTGATTTCAATCTCCCCGATGGTTGAGTCGAGATTGACCGTGCCTGACGGGATGACGACGGTGTCGCCGTCCGCGAGCGCGATGTTCTCGAGATAGAAACGCAGGGACCCCGGATCTCCGTCCGGAACGGTCGGCGCCGCACCCATCGAGTTTGGATCGACGTTGTAGGTAACCGCACCGGCGGTGGACGGAAGCAACAATGACGCCAGCGCCAAAATCCAAAAGCCTTTTTTCATCGCGATTTTCCTCATCCGAAGCGCCGCTAAGGCCGCAAGGCCGGCGAACACGGCCCAGAAGGTGACATGAGGCTTCGCATCACCACTCGCGACTAGGCCGCATCCCCCACCGTTTCCTCCGCCGCCGGTCGTGCCGCCGCCGGTGTCATCGGTGTCGCAGGCGGCGCCGATCCCGTCGCCGTCTTCATCGGCCTGGTCCGCGTTGGCGACCAGAGGGCAGTTGTCGACCCCGTCGGCGACGCCGTCTCCGTCGTCGTCCGTGTCGCAGGCGTCACCCGCGCCGTCGCCGTCCGTGTCGGTTTGGTCCGCATTGGAGACGTCGGGGCAGTTGTCCAAAGTATTGGGAATCCCGTCGCCATCGGCGTCGGGCTCCAATTCGAAGGCGCCCAAGTCGCAAGCCGCGCCTTGGGGCCGCGCAGTGCCGCGCTGGTCGGTGAGTTCGCAGGAGCCGTTGTCACCCACGTCCAAGGCAGGGCTCGCGGCCTGAAGGGCCAAGGTCTGGGTCGGGCCACCGTTGTCGGCCAGGCCGGCCGGGTCGAAGAGCGGATCGTCGCTCCGGAGACTTGAGACGTCTCCCACGACCTCGCAACCATCCAGATTTTGGATGATATTCGGTCCGACGACGGTGAAGTTGTTACCATCCCCGGTAAAGTTGCTGTAGCAATCGGGGGAAGTGGAAATGAAGCTGGCGTCCGTGTTCCCGGCGATGATGGAATTGGTGAGCAGCACACCCTGATCGTTGAAGACGCCTCCGCCTTCGCCGCCCGAGAAGCCTCCTTCGTTGGCATCGGCGGTATTGCCCGTGATCGTCACGTTGCTCAGGATGATGTTCGCATCGCTGTCGGAATTCACGTAGATCCCACCGCCGTCGCCGTCGGCACGGTTCCCGACGACCGTACAATTGGTCATGGTCAGCGCTTCGTCGTGCCAAATGCCGCCGCCCTGGCTGTCGGTTGAGGCCGAATTGTGCTGATCCCCCAGGGCGATGTTGCCGGAGATGGTGCTGTTCGTGATGATGGTCTGGGAATTGTCGAAATAGATGCCTCCGCCGTCGTTATCCGCGGCCACGTTGTCGGCAATGGTGCTCCGATCAATGACCGTGTACTCACTGCCCGTGCCGGAGATACCGCCCCCGACGCCGCCGCCGCCGGCCACGTTTCTCAGGATGCTGCTCTCCCGCACGTAGAGATCACCGTCGGTGTTGATCCCGCCGCCATTGCCCTCGGAGCCGTCGGAGTCGATATCGGTGGCATTGTCGGCGATCGTGCTGCGCTCGATCACGGCCGTTGAGTTGTTGTAGATGGCGCCGCCATCGTCATCGGCTCCATTGTCGGAAAGGGTACTGTCTTCGACCCAGAGCTCCACGTCATTGAAGACAGCGCCGCCGTCACTGTCATTCAGGGCCTGATTGTGGGAGACCGTGGAGGCAGAGATCAGCAGCGTATAACCATTGTAAACGCCGCCGCCGTTGCCCTCGGCCGTATTGCCGCTCAAATCCGAATTGTTCAGGACCACGGCCGTGTAGCCGTTGTAGATACCGCCGCCGTCGCTGTCCGCATCGTTGTTGTTGATTTGGCTGTTGATGACGTCGAGCCCTCCCGCATCGGTATAGATGCCTCCCCCGGAGGAGGTCGCGATGTTGCCGGTGACGGAACTCCCATCGGAGATGATCAGGGAGCCGCTGGTATTGTAGATGCCTCCGCCGTTGCCGTCGGCGACGTTGGTCCGGACGGTCGAGCGGATCACGGCCAAGGCGCCCTCATTCAGATAAATGCCGCCGCCGTCCGCTCCATTGGTCTCGTTGTCGCTCACGACGCTGTCGACAAGGGTCAGGGAGCCCCGGTTGTCGATGAGGACGCCGCCGCCGTTGGCCGAAGGCTTTCCGGCCTGGATGGTCATGCCTTCGAGGGTCGCCCCCGCCCCGGTGTCGTTGGGATCGATATGAAAGACGCGGTCGGCGGTCAGGTCGCCGCTGCCGTCGATGAAGGTGCTTCCGGCCCCGGCGCCCTGGATGGTGATTGTTTTCGTAATGTCCAAATCCGGGAATGTGTCGGCGTCAAAGGCGCCGCCCGCCAGGGTGAGTACGATGGTTCCAGCCGGAACGATGATCACGTCCCCGTCCAGCGCGGTCGCGATCGCATTGCGGAGTGTCCCTGGTGTACCGTCGTCCAGGAGGCTCGTGACGGTTATGTCCGCCGCTCGGCCGGTGCTGGAAAACAGGAGCAGGATCGCCGCGGCCGGAAGGGCACGGCGGGCCACGCGCCTACCCCGGAACAGGCATAATCCGGCAAAGGCCAGGATCGACATCAGGAACATTGAAAGACCCTCCGTGGCTCCGCGCGCGGCGGTGGAACCGGCGTTGAGGCTGCAACCGCCCCCGCCGTCTTCCGCGTCACACGCGTCGCCGATCCCGTCAGCGTCTGCATCTGCCTGGTCCGCGTTGGCGACGGCATCGCAATTATCCGTCGAATCCGGGACGCCGTCCCCGTCGGTATCCGTGGCAGGCGTCACGGCCGCCTCGCAGGCGTCTCCCGTTCCGTCGCCGTCGGTGTCGGCCTGATCGGCGTTGGCATCGTCCGCGCAGTTGTCGCAGACGTCTCCGACGCCGTCGGCATCGCCGTCTTCCTGTCCGGCGTTGGCGGTCGACGGGCAGTTGTCCGAGTTGTCCTCGATGCCGTCGCCGTCCGTATCGGTGAAGAGCTCAAAGGCCCCCAAATCGCAGGCCGGACCTTGAGGCCGGCTCGTACCGCGCTCGTCATCCAACTCGCAGGTCCCGCTGTCGCCCGCGTCCAAGGCCGCGCTGCCGGCCGCGATGGCGCTGGTAAGGATCGGCTCGGGGCTGTCGGGGTCGCCGGCGTCCGGGCCACCATTGTCCGCCAGGGCGGCCAAGGCCGGGTCGCCGGTGACGAGTCCCAAACCGGTCACGTCGCATCCGGTCGTAACTTCGATGAGATTGGCGCTGAGGGACGTAAAAACCGCACCAGCCGAGAAATCGCTGAAGCAGTCGGGCGCGGTTGCGTCATCGGAGTTGTCGGCGAGGATCGAATTGGTAATCGTGACGCCGGTGGCGTCGTTGTAGATTCCGCCGCCGACGCCATCGGCCCCGCCCTCTTGGTCCGCGACGTTGCCCGAAATAGTGACGTTGTTGAAGAAGTGATCGTCGCCGCCGGAGGCATAGATGCCGCCGCCGTCGCCGTCGGCCTCGTTGTTGGCCACGGTCGTGTTCGACATCATGAGGGGATAATAGGAGACGATGCCGCCGCCGATACTGTCCGTCCCGCCGCCGTTCTCATCTCCGAGGGCCCGGTTTCCGGAGATCGTGCTGTTGCGGATGATCATCGGGGCGCCGGTGTTATAGATCCCGCCGGCGTCGTGATCGCTGGCTTCGTTGTCGGCGATGACGCTCGATTCGATGATGATGTAGTTGGAGCTGTCCGAGTAGATGCCGCCGCCTTCTCCGCTCACGGAGATATTGCCGCGGACGACGCTGCCACTGAGGAAGAAGTAGTTATCCGTGTAGATGCCTCCGCCCTGGCTTCCATCGGGGTCCGCGTCCACGTCGGCCGTGTTGCCCGAGATCGTGCTGTTCAAGATTGTGAGTGATCCGCTGTTGTAGATGCCGCCCCCGTTGTCCTCGGCGTCGTTGTTGCTGACGGTGCTGTCCGTCAGGGTCAGAAGATCTTCCGTGTAGATGCCGCCGCCATCGTGGTCATTCATCGCATGGTTATCGTCGATGAGGCAGTTATCGATCGACATGAGTTCGCCGTTATGAATTCCACCGCCATCACCACCGGACTTGTTGCCGCTGATCTCGCAGGCGCCGGACCCCGTGATCGTGGCCGATTGATCGCTCGTCGTGTAGATGCCGCCGCCCTCGCTGCTCGTATCCTCCGGATCGTCGAACGTGCTGTCGTTGTCGCCGGCGATGTTTCCTTTGATGGCGGTATCGATGATATTAAGGGTTCCATCTTCCGAGTAGATGCCGCCGCCGTCCCCGTCCGTGGTGGAAGCGCCGAAGCTTGAGATATTGTTCTCGATCGAGCTGTTCTTGATTTCGATGAAGCCGGCGTTTGCATAAATGCCGCCGCCGTCCTGCGTCGCCGCGTTGTCCGAGATCGTGGAGTTTTCGACGACCAAGGCGCCGTCGGATTCGATGGCAATACCCCCGCCGTCGGTCGATCCCGCAGTCACCTGGTTGTCCTTGACCTCGCAATCCCTCAGAAGGAGGGAGCCGGAGTTGCGAATCCGAATGCCGCCGCCGGTTCCCGAGTCCTCACGCCCCCCCTGGACCGTGAGGGCCTCGATGGCGACATGCACCCCCCGGTCATCGGCGTCGATGTCGATGGCCCGGTCGTTCGTGACCGCGCCATTGGCGTCGATGATCGTTGTCCCCGCGCCGTTTCCGCGGATCGTGATGCTCTTGTTGATGTCGAGGTCATCGGTCAGGGTGACGGTGGTGACGCTGGCATCGAAGACGATCACGTCGCCGTCGATGACGGCCGGATTTTCGATGATCGTCCGGAGGGTCCCCGAGGAGCCGTCATCCGCGGCGTTGGTCACGGTCCAGGTGGCTGCCGTAGCTGGAGAGCTCAGGGCGAGTCCCGTGATGATAAAGGAGGCAAAGATTGAGAGTATGCCGAGACGTTTGGTCATAAGAGTCGCTCCTCGGGTTGTGAGCAAATGGAGGGGGACGGCCCCGCGAGGCCGCCCCCCAATGTCATTTATCGAATCAAAGAACAACCACCGCTACCGCCGCCGTCCGTATCGCAGGCGTCACCGATGCCATCGGCATCCGCATCCGCCTGGTCGGCGTTGTCATCGTCCACGCAGTTGTCGCAGGCGTCGCCGACACCGTCACCGTCCGCATCGGCCTGGTCGGCGTTCGCGTCAGCGGGGCAGTTGTCATCCACGTCGAGAACGCCGTCGTCGTCGTCATCCTCGTCGTCGACGGGGCCAACCGCCGCCGAGACTTCGACTGCGCCCAGATCACAATTGTCACCCTGGGGCCGTGCAACGCCGTTCTGATCCGTCGGTTCGCAGGACCCATTATCGCCCGCATTGATCGCCGGGCTCCCGGCTTGGAGACCGATGGTCTTGGCGGGCTCCTTGGGGTCGTCCCCCTGATCGGAACCGCCGTTGTCGGCCAGCCCGGCGGGAGCGAACAGGGGATCCGCTTCTATGAGGAGACTCAATTGGCCCTGAAGTTCGCATCCGGATGTGTCTTGAATGAGGTTGGGGCCAAGGATCTCGATACTGTCTCCGTCAATGGTAAAGTTGTTGTAGCAGTCCGGGGCTTCATGGCCGGGGCTGGCGTCGAGATTTCCCGCGAGGATGCTGTTGGTGACCGCCACGCGGTCAATGTTGTAAATGCCTCCGCCGTCGCCGCCACTGAGGCCACCTTCATTGGCATCGGCGACGTTGCCGGTCATCGTGACATTGTTGAGGCTCGTACCTTCATCGTCGGAGTAGATTCCGCCGCCATGACCGTCGGCGCGGTTGTTCGCGATCGTGGTGTTCGTGAGGAGCAGGGGGTACGTATTCCAAATACCGCCGCCCTGGCTGTCATCAGAACCGTCGTCACCGAGGGCCGCATTCCCCGAGATCGTGCTGTTACGGATCACCGTGGGCTCGCAATCCGTATAGATGCCGCCGCCGTGATTGTTTGCCGCAACGTTGCCGGCGATGGTGCTGTTATCGATGATGGCGTATCCGTCTTGATAAATGCCGCCCCCGATATCACCTTTGGACAGGTTATTGATGATCAAGCTGTTGGTCACATAGAGGTGATAGCAATCGTCGTTGCTGATGCCGCCGCCATTGCCGGATCCATCATCGTCGGCATCGGCGACATTGTTGGAAATCGTGCTATTGATGATATTGACGGCGTAATAATCATTGTAAATTCCGCCGCCGTCGTCGTCGGCCCGATTACCGTCGATGGTCGAGTTCATGATGGTCATGATCCCGCCGTCCTCGTTTGCGACTCCCCCGCCATAACCGGAGGAGCTCGTCGCCACGTTGTCTTGGATCAAGCAATTGTCGATCAGGATGGTGTAGTCGTTTTCAATGCCACCGCCTTGGCTTCCTTCGGAACGGTTACCGATAAAGTCGGAATTGAGGACATACACGGAAGCGTATTCGTTCCAAAGACCGCCGCCATAGTTTCCGTCCGACACATTGTTCGTGATCCGGCTGTTGATCACCTCCAATGTTCCGCAGTCGATGTAGACGCCGCCACCGCCGTTGCTGACCGCCGTATTTCCGTCGATTTCGCTGTTGGAGATAATTCCCGAGGTGGCGTCGCCGCACGAGAACCAGAGGCCACCGCCGTTATCACCCGACTTGTTGTTGGAGACCGAACTGTTGGTCAGAATCAGGGAACCGTCATCCGGCAGGGCGATACCGCCCCCCGCGGAGCTGGCAACCGTATCCGAGTCGTTCCCGTCAACGGCGCTATCGAGCACCGTAAGCACGCCGTGATTGCTGACCAGAATGCCGCCCCCCTCACCGGACGACGGCTGTCCGCCGGTGATCGTCAGGCCTTGGAACGTAACGCCAACGCCGGTATCGTCCGGATCGATTTCAAAGACGCGGGCGCCTGTGACAGCGCCGTCGGCATCGATGACCGTGCTACCGGGACCTGCCCCCCGAATCGTGATGCTCTTGTCGACATCCAGGTCCGCGTTCGCGTCCGTCTCGGCAAAGAACGTCGACCCTGCCGTGTCGAGCACGATCGTACAGGCCGGGATCTGGATCGTGTCGCAATCCTGAACCGAGGCGCTGTGGATCAACTGGCGGAGTGTCCCCACCGAGCCGTCGTCGCCACAGTTGGTGACCGTGAAGGTCGCCGGGGTCGTGCAGTCGGCCTGGGCCACCGCCGGAATCAAGGGCAGGACCAATCCGCCCAAGAGCGCCATTTTTTTGAACGATTTCTTTCGGATCATAAACATCCCCGCTACGGTCATGAGAGAGAGGAGACCCACAAGGCCGCCTCCGGAAGAACCGGCCGTCATGAGCGAGCATCCGCCGCCGCCACCTCCTGAATCACAGGCGTCGCCGATGCCGTCGCCGTCCGCGTCGGCCTGATCCGCGTTGTCATCGTCCACGCAGTTGTCGCAGGCGTCGCCGACGCCATCCCCGTCAGTATCGGCCTGGTCGGCGTTCGCATCGGAGGGACAGTTGTCGTCGACGTCCAGGACGCCGTCGTCGTCATCGTCGTCATCGTCGATAGGGCCCGCCCCACCTTCAACCTCCACGGCACCCAGGTCACATTCGGCTCCCTGGGGACGGCTGACACCTCTCTCGTCGGTTGTCGCACAGACCCCTGTATCGCCGGCGTCAACGGCCGGGCTCCCGCTTTGGAGCGAGACCGTTTGGATGACTAGAAGACTGTCAGGATCGCCCGCAGAGGTGCCGCTGTTGTCGGCCAATCCCGCCGCGTCAAAGAGAGGATCGGCCTCCACAACCAATTCCTTGAAACCCGTGATTTCGCAGTTGGAGGTGTCCTGGACAAGGTTGGGACCACCCGCAGTCATTTCATTTGAAACGCCGCTGAAATCATTGAAGCAATCCGGGGCGCCGGGGCCCGGACCGACATCTGCATTTCCCGCGATGATGCTATTGACCATGACGACCCGCGCGTTGTTGTAAACACCGCCGCCGTCGCCCAAGGAAAGGCCGCCCTCGTTCGCGTCCGCCGTATTAAACGCAATGGTGACGTTATTGAGGGTCAACTCTTCGTCATTATAGATACCGCCGCCGCTGCCGTCGGCGGAATTGTTCACGATCGTGGAGTTGATGATATCCATCGGCTCGCAGTTGTATATGCCGCCGCCCTCGGCATCCTCACCGCTAGCATCATTGCTCTCACCCTTCGCCTGATTGCCGGAGATTGTCGTGTTGCGGATTGATGTCGGCTCGCTGCAGGCACTGATGCCCCCGCCGTCGCCGTTCGTTGTCGTGTTGTTGGCTATGAGAGAATCGACGATGATCGCATAGTCATTCTGGTAGATCCCGCCGCCGTCGGCTTCACCGTTGGAGGTATTCCCGCTCACGATGCTCCGAATGAGCGTCAGGGTGAAATTATTGTAGATGCCTCCGCCGCAACCGCCATCGCAGCCACCCGTGTTGTCTCCATCGACGTCCGCGATGTTGTCGGAAATCGTTGTGTCTTCGATCGTGATCCCTTCACTGTTATAGATCCCGCCGGCGTCGCCCTCGGCGCGGTTTCCTGAGACCGTGCTCTTGACAATGTATAAGAGGTCGTCGTTGTAAATGCCGCCGCCGTCGTTGTCGCTGGTTGTCTTATTATTGCTAATGACACAGTTATCGATGAAGGTCGTGTAATTGTTGTAGATACCGCCGCCGCTGGAATCCGCCACATTTCCACTGATCTCAGAATCGACCAGGGTAATCGCGGCGAATTCATTGGAAATGCCGCCGCCGTCACTGCCCGACTTGTTGTCGATGATCCTGCTGTTGAAGACCTCCAACTGGCCGTCGCTGTGATAGATTCCACCACCCTCGCTCCCGGCTTCGTTATCGGAAATGACGGACCCATTGGCAATAATGCCGGAGGTGCCCGATCCCGCGAAATAAATGCCGCCACCGTCGCTCGAAGCGATGTTGTGCGAAATGACCGAGTTATCGAGGGTCAATGAACTTCCGTCATCATCCAAGTGGATTCCACCGCCATTGCCGCTCGCCTCATTCCCGATCACCGCGCTGTCGATCAGTCGCAGGGATCCGTTATTTGAGAGGATAATACCGCCGCCGTCCGTGCCGGGGAGTCCATTCTGAACCGTAACCCCTTCCATCGTCACGCCGACCCCGGTGTCATCCGGATCGATCTCGAAGGCGCGATCGGCCGTATTGGGACCGTTGGCGTCGATGATGGTCGTCCCGGCGCCGGCGCCGTGGAGGGTAATGTTCTTTCGAATCTGAATCTGCCCTGGACCCGTCCCGTCATAGACGATCGTCCCGGCCGGGATGTCGATGGTGTCGCAGTCTTCGACCGTCGCCGAGTTGATGAGCTGCCGGAGGGTGCCCACCGAGCCGTCATCGGCCAGGCTCGTCACCGTGTGCGTGACGGGCGTCGTGCAATCCGCGTGAGCGGTGCCGGCCGTTAAGGCTGTGAACGGAAGAGCCAGCGCGGTCAGCGCGAAAAAAATGGAGTTACGGCGTGATTGATTTTGCATCTTAGAACCCCCTCCGTGATGCTAGGTTTTGATTATGCTCAGGTTACGGCGGCATAAAAAACATGGATGAGCCGCTTTAGTCAAGAAAGTTCGGCAAGTTCCGTATACATGCGAATACTCGGGCTGAATTTTTTCCCCGTCAAAAGGGATGGACCGGTCTCCGGGCGTCTGCTACAAATCGATACAATCCCCGTATGCTGACGATCTTCACCTACAGCGAGACCTCCGGCATGCAGGAGGTGAAGAACGCCTCCGAGATCCGCGCCCTGGTCGCCGACAAGACACGCGTGACGTGGGTGGACATTGAAAAACCGACGCCGGAGGAGACCGAACTCCTGGACGTCGCCTTCAACTTTCACCCGCTGACCATCGACGACTGTCTCTCTCCGAGACACCAGCCCAAGATCGACCAGTACGGCGATTACATCTTTCTCATCTTTCACGAGGTACTGCCGGCGGAGTCGGCCGACCGGGAATTCAAGACGGCCGAGCTCGACATGTTTTTGGGGGCGAATTTCCTGGTGACCTACCACAAGCCCAAACTCCGCAGCACCGCCATGGCGAAGGAGCGGGCGGAGCGGAACCCCAAGTCTGCGATGCGGAGCGCGGACTTCCTCATGGCCCGGCTCCTGGACGAGATGGTCAACCTTTATATGCCCGTCCTGGACCAGTTCGACCGCCGGATCGCCGTCCTGGAGGACAACGTCCTGGAACAGCATGAAAAGAACCTCCTGCCTGAAATCTTCAGTCTTAAGAGGAACTTGGCGCGTTTGAAGCGAATCTGTGCCCAGCAGATCGACATGCTGATGAGCTTGGTCAAGGAAGGTTACGACGAGGTCCTTCCCATCTCAATCCCCTACCTTTCCAACGTCCGGGACCACCTGGTGAGGATCTCCGACCGCACCGAATCCAACCGGGACGCCATCGGCGGGCTGATCGAGGCCCACCTGCTCACCTCCTCCAACAAGGCGAACGAGGTCATGAAACTCCTGACGATCTCCGCCGCCATCATGCTGCCCTTGACCGTCATCACCGGAATCTACGGGATGAACTTCAAACACATGCCGGAGCTGGAATGGGAGCACGGATACTACATGACGTTGGGGCTCTTGGTGGCGGTCGCGGGGGGGCTGATTTACTTTTTCCGGAAGAAGAAGTGGCTTTGATTATTTGAAATTCTGTTTTTCGATTTGCCGGATCTTGTCCAGCCGGCGGTCGTGGCGGCCGCCTTGATATTGGGCGTCCAGCCAGGCCGCGAGAATCTCTTCGGCCTTGCCGTTCTCCTCCAACACGCGGCCGCCCACGCAGAGGATGTTGGCGTTGTTGTGCTCCTTGGCCATTCTCGCAGAATAGGGATCGCTGACGACGGCGGCGCGGACGTTTCTGAACTTGTTGGCCACGATGCACATGCCGATGCCCGTACCGCAGACGAGCACGCCCGCGTCCGCATGGCCCTGCGAGACACGCTCGGCCACCTTGATGGCAAAGTCGGGATAATCGACGGATCCGTCGGAATCCGTGCCGAGGTCCTCGATATGGACCTTTCTCTTACTCAGGAAGGCGACGATGCGGGACTTGAGTGCGAACCCGCCGTGATCGGAGGCGATCAGAAGTTTCATGGGACGGTCTTCCGGACGTAGTCGACGGTATCCTTGACGCTCCTCATCTTTTCCGCGTCCTCATCGGAGATGTCGACCTCGAACTCTTCTTCAAGCGCCATGATGAGCTCGGCGATGTCGACGGAGTCCGCGCCCAGGTCGTCGACGATCAAATCCGACGGACCGACTTCGTCCTCCGACACTCCGAGCTGTTCTGCGATGATCGCTTTCACCCGTTGCTCGACCGCGGATGACATGGGTTACTTGGCTTCCTCGATGCGGAAGACCTCGGCCTCTCCGAGAAAGCCGCAGGACGGGCACACGCGGTGGGAGAGGCGCGGGCTGCCGCAGCGCTTGCACTTTTGCACCTGAAGTTTGGCCAGATGCTGATGGGAGCGACGGTTGTTGCGGCGCGCCCTCGACTTTTTCTTGCGTGGAACCGGCATTCAATCCTCCGAAAAAGAGCGCCAAGGGCTACCGGAGGAGGGTGCGAATGTCAACCGCCGTCAAAAAACTGGACTTGGCGGTCTCGCAAGTCTAATCTTTTGTAAGTAAGCACTTACTTGTATGAAAAAAATCCCTTCCGGAGAGCGTCGCGACAAGATCCTAAAAGCAGCTATCTCCCTGTTTTCACAGGGAGGTTTCGCAGGAACCACCACGCGGAGGATCGCGCGGAAGGCGGGGATCAGCGAGGCGCTCCTCTTTCGTCATTTTCCCAACAAAGAGCGCCTCTACGACGCCATCCTCCAAAGAAAAATGGAGGAGAGCAACCCCCGCATCCTCGGGGATCTGCCGACGGATCGGGGCCCCGAAACCTTGCTCCGGGCGCTCGCGCGGCGGCTCGTCCGCACCCACGAGGACGACCCGTCGTTCCTCCGGCTCTTTCTTTTTTCAGCGTTGGAAGACCACAAGCTCAACGACCTCTTTTTTAAGAAGAGGACGATGGCCGTCGCCGGTTTCCTGGTGGACTATTTTCGCAAGGCGATGGACGCGGGCGTTTTGGAAAAATCCGATCCGGAGACCAAGGCCCTGGCGTTTCTGGCGATGGTTTTCGGTTATATCGAATCGCGGATCATCTATAAGGTTCCGCAAGTCACGAAGCACGCCGCCGAAGAACTCATGGACGAGTACGTCGGCGTCTTTCTCCACGGAGTCCTGCCGTGAGAGCGCGACTGATCCCCATCACCCTCGCCGTTTGCCTGGCGGCGCCCGCCGCCGGGGCGGACGGCGGCGTCCTGACGCTCAAGGAGAGCTTCAAGCGCGCCCTCACACGGAGCGAGACCCTTGCCATGGAAGGGCAAGATATCAAAATCGCCGAGGCGCACTACCTTCAAGCCTTGGGCACCGTCCTTCCCCACATCGAGGTCCGGGCCAACGAGCTCCTCCAGGACACGGCGCCCGTCAGCGGCGGAGACGCGTCGGTCGGCCAGACCTTCACGCGCCGAAGCCGTCCCGAGGTCGCGGTCAATTTGAAGCAACCCCTTTTCCAGGGCCTGAGGGAGTTCAACGCCCTCAAGGCCTCCAGCGCGGAAAAAAACCGGAACACCTACCAACGCGATCGGGCACGGCAGATCCTCTTCGGCGACGTGGCCCGCGCCTACTACACGGTGCTGGAACTCGAGGATCAGCTTAAGATCGAGCAGTCGCTCCGCGCGACGCTTCAAAAACGCGTCGACGATCTTAAAAATCGGATCCTCTTGGGAAAATCGCGCGAGAGCGAGCTTCTCACGACGGAGGCGGGGCTGGCGCAGAACGAGGCCAACCAGGAGGAGACCAAGGGTCTGATCCTCTCCGCACGCGACTTCTTGGCATTCTTGGTCGGCGAACCGGTCACCGCTCGGTTGGTCGACGAGTTCCCGGTACCGAAGATAGCCGGGCTTGAGACGTTTCTGGATCAAGGCGACCGGCGCCCCGACGTGAACGCCTCGAAGGAGCAAGTCCGGCTCTCCAAGGGCCGTCTCGATTACGAGAAAGGGGGCCGCTACCCGACCGTGGATGTAGAGGCGAATTATTACCCCTACCGCGTTGGTTTCTTGAGCGACATCGACTGGGACGTGAACTTCGCCCTCACCGTTCCCGTCTTCAAGGGAGGCGCCACGCGCGGCCTGATCCGCGAGGCCGCGGCCGGTCTCAAGCAATCCGAACTCGCCCATGAAGAAAGCCGGAGGAAGGCGGACCTCGAAATCCGCCAGGCTTATCACGAACTTCAGTCGGCCAGATCGCGGGAGGCCGCCCTGAGGAAGGCCGAGAAAAAATACGGAGCCGACTACAACTCCCAGCTTGAGGAGTACACCCTCGGTCTGGTCAATAACCTGGACGTACTCCAATCGCTCCGCAACTGGCAGGAGAGCCGACTCGACACCAATCGCTCCCACTACGAGACGAAGCTCGAATACCTGGGGCTCCTGATCGCAACCGGCGACGTGCCGCCGAAGGTGCTTGAATGACCCTTTCTGATCTCTCCATCAAGAATCCTGTTTTTGCCTGGATGATCATGGTGGGTCTGATCGTGTTCGGCTGGGTGAGCTTCACACGCATGGGCATCAGCCAGCTCCCGGACGTCGATTTTCCGGTCGTGACCGTCTCCGTCACCTGGGAGGGCGCGGCTCCCGAGGTGATGGAAACGGAGGTCACCGACGTCATCGAGGACGTGGTGATGTCGATCGAGGGGATCAAGGAGGTGAGCTCCAATTCCCGCCAGGGGCGGGCCAACATCACGATCGAATTCGAGCTCTCCCGCGACATCGACGCCGCCCTCCAAGAGGTCCAGACCAAGATCACCCAGGCCCAGCGGGACCTCCCCAATGACATCGACCCTCCGGTCGTCACGAAGACCAACCCGGAGGACCAGCCCATCCTGTGGGCGGCCCTCTCGGGGGACAGGCCGCTCCGGGAGATGATGGCCTACACGCACGATTTTTTGAAAAACCAGTTCACCACCGTCTCCGGCGTGGGCGAGGTCATCCTGGGCGGCTACGTCGACCCGAACCTGCGCGTCTGGCTCTCCTCGGAGAAAATGGACGCGCTGGAGCTGACGGTCGAGGACATCATCGCGGCCATCCAAACGCAGCACGAGGAAGTCCCCGCCGGCTACATCGACACGGGCGACCGGGAGCTCAACGTCCGGGTCATGGGCGAAGCGGCGAATCCCCGGGACTTCGAAAGGATCATCATCCCCTCGCGCAGCGGGGAGGCCATTTGGAAGACGATCCGTATCGGCGAGGCCGCGAGCGTGGAGGACGGGCTGGACGACGTCCGCCGCATCTCGCGCCACCAAGGCAAGCCGGCCGTCGGTCTGGGAGTCAAGAAACAGCGCGGCTCGAACGCCGTCGAGGTCGCCCGCGGCGTCAAGGAGCGGATCGCATCCCTTCAAAAGAACCTACCCGAGGGGATGCACCTCAACATCGTCTTCGACAGCACGCGCTACATCGAGCAATCCACGCACGAGCTCAACTTCACGCTGATCCTGTCCGCCCTCCTGACCGCCCTGGTCTGCTGGCTTTTCTTAGGATCCTGGAGCTCGACCTTGAACGTGCTGCTGGCCATTCCCACGTCGGTGATCGGGGCCTTCACGATCCTCTACTTCATGGGGTTCACCCTCAACACGTTCACGCTGCTCGGCCTCTCGCTCGCCATCGGCATCGTGGTCGACGACGCCATTATGGTGCTGGAAAACATCGTCCGCCACCGGGAGCACGGCCAGTCCCGCATCCGCGCGGCGATCGTCGGGGCGCGCGAGATCACCTTCGCCGCCATGGCCTCCACCGTCGCGATCCTGGCCATCTTCCTTCCCGTCGTCTTCATGAAGGGGATCATGGGGCGGTTCTTCTATCAGTTCGGCGTAACGATGACCGTCGCAGTCCTGCTTTCCCTTCTCGAGGCCCTGACGCTCGCCCCGATGCGGTGCTCGCAATACCTCGAAGTGGGCCATGCCAACTGGCTCGCCCGGAACGTGGACGCCCTCATGGACCGGCTCGCGAAGGCCTACCGCCGTTCCTTGGAAATCCTGCTCGGCCGCCGCTGGACGGTCATTGTCGCGGCCTCTGTTCTCTTCGCGGGGTCGCTCTTTCTCACGCAGTTCATCCGGAAGGAATTCGTGCCGCCTCAGGACGAAGGCCGCTTCCTGATCCGCCTCCAGACGCCCATCGGGTCCTCCATCGGCGCGACCGACGAGGTCATGAAGAAGGCGGAGGCCTATATGATGGGCCGGCCGGACATCAAATACTACTACGCCGCGATCGGCGGTTTCGGCGGAGGGGAGGTCAACACGGGGATGCTGTTCGTCACCATGGACCCCTTGAACGAGCGCAAGGCGGTCGCCCCGAACAAGAAGCCCCTCCGGCAACAAGAGATCATGGGCGCCGTCCGCGAGGCGTTGGGCAAGATACCCGGCGTCTACCGCGTCGTCGTCCAGGATCTTTCCCAGCAGGGATTCTCCGCGCAGCGCGGGTTTCCGGTCGAGTTCACGATCCGCGGGCCCGAGTGGGACAAGCTCGCCTCTCTGAGCGAAACCCTCATGGAGAAGATGCGCGCGACGGACCTGATGACCGACGTCGACACCGACTACCTCCTGGGCATGCCGGAAGTCCGCGTGGTTCCGGACCGCGAGAAAGCGGGCGAGCGCGGCGTCAGCATCGAGACGATCGGCAACACGGTCAACGCGATGATCGGAGGACTCCGCGTCGGCAAGTACACCCAGGGGGGCAAGCGATACGACATCCGCGTCCGCCTGGTGGACAAGGACCGCTCCCGCCCGCAAGACATCGACCGCATCTGGGTGCGCAACAACCGCGGCGAACTGATCCGTCTGTCGGAGGTCGTGACGACCGAGGAGAAGCCCACGCTCCAGAGCATCACGAGACGCAACCGCGAACGGGCCATCGGCCTCTTCGCCAACGTCGCCGCGGGCAAGTCGCAGGCGGATGCCCTCAAAAAGGTGGAAGAGATCGGACGGGAGGTGTTGCCCGACGGTTACCGTCTTGTCTTCTCCGGCAGCGCGCAGACCTTCCGCGAGTCCTTTAGCACCCTCTTGTTCGCGCTCTACATGGGCATCTTCGTCGCCTACATGGTGCTTGCGTCCCAGTTCAACAGCTTCATCCACCCCTTCACGGTCCTGCTGGCCCTCCCCTTCAGCGTGACGGGCGCGTTCATCGCGCTGATCTTGGGAGGGCAGTCGCTCAACATCTACAGCCTGATCGGCATCATCCTGCTCATGGGCATCGTGAAGAAGAATTCGATCCTGCTGATCGACTTTACCAACGAGCGGCGCAAGCAGGGTCTGCCCGTCCGCGAGGCCCTGCTCGAAGCCTGCCCCATCCGGCTCCGGCCGATCCTGATGACGGCGCTCGCGACGGTCGCCGCCGCGATCCCTCCCGCCCTGGGATTCGGCCCCGGCGCCGAGGTGCGCATCCCGATGGCCCTGGTGGTCATCGGAGGCGTGTTGGTCTCGACCTTTCTCACCCTCTTCGTCGTCCCCTGCGCCTACAGCCTGCTCTCGCGGTTCGAAAGCCGCCGGCACGACCGGGATCTGAGGCAGGCCCTGGTGGAATTGGGGGAACTGGCGCCGACAAAGGACGCGGCCGTCTAGTCGGACTTGGAGATCAGGGTCCAGGAATCGCGTATGACCCCGAATTCTTCGCGTTGGATCCAACGTTCGATCGCCCTCTTCTGGTGACGATTGGGCCTGGCCATCCAACGGACCCCTACCGGGATCCGGACGTCTTCGGCGGAGGGCCGGCCGGATGTGTAGATTTCGTAAAGCAAACGGGCCTGCGTCCCGATCTCGGGCGATCCGATCTCGTAGACGGTGCCGCGGGGCGAATTCCTTTCCGGCATCTGATAGACGAAACCCGCGAAGGCCCCGTTGTGGGCGACGGAAACGAAGATCACCGGCACGGGCATCAGCCTTTCCAACTCCTCCCGCGAGCCCGACTGGGCCGCCCGCGTCATGGATTCTGTCCAGAGCATGGTCACTCCCATGACGGCGCCCTCCGGCGAAGGCAGGACCTTTCGCGCATATCGGGCGTTGGATTCGTGCAAGGAAGGATCGATCTCGTGGATGACGCCTCCGTCGGTCCGGCGGCGGCGCATCGTGGTCCGCGGCAGGACGGGCTCGCTCCCGTGAATCGATTCCAGGAGGAAACGGATCTCCGAAGGCTGACCGGAGAGGTCCGGCCGACGCTCGCCCTCCGCATGCCGGTCCAAGCCCTGGACGACCAGCCGCTCGGGGCCGTAGCCGCTCAGATAGAATCTCCTCAAGTCGTGGCTGTAGACGAAGAAGGCATATTCCATCTCATCCGAGACTTTGAGGGGTGCAGTGTCCGGTTTGCGCTCCGTCGGCTGGACCGATCGCAAGACGCCGTAGCGTGGATCGAAGGCCGCGCGAAAATACAGAACACCGGCCTGTCCCGTCGGCGAATAACGCGTGTGGCGATAGCGCAAGGCCCGGAAAAGGGCGACGCCCAGCTTCTCGCGCCATGTCCAAAGCCGTTTTCGCGCCCGAGACGCAAGAAGAGATTCGGAGCGCCAGAGTGGAGGAAGAACCGATGATGAACTTTCGGCGTTCCTCGTCAAGGCAATCAACTGCCGGAGAGCGCCTTCTTGCGTTTCCCGGTCAGCGAGAAGCGCACGCAGACGGTCCGCCTCCGAGACATCCAAGCCCGGTCGGTCATCCGGGCAGGCATGCTGAAGGAGGTTCAAGGCCAGGCGCGCGGTAGGAAGGGCCGACGCGCTCTCTCCAGCCCTGACGAAACCGTCGATTCGGTTGCCGAGCAAGAGCAATTGATTCCAGACACCCGAGACCATGAACGCTCCGTGGCCGCATTATCGGTCCGGGAGGCCCCGGGTTGCTTACGGAATTTCCCCTACTCTGTGGGTTTCAGAAGCTGTTTCAAGGCGGCAAACCTCGAGTCCCCGGCCTGGGCGGAGCACCCGCAGGGGCCGAGGTTCAGGTTCTTGCCGCAGCGGGGGCAGAGCCCCTTGCAGGTCTCGGAGCAGAGGTACCGCAGGGGGATGTCCAGGACGAACATCTCGCGGAGGATTTCCGAGAGGTCGATCTCCTCGCCCTTATAGAAGGAGAAGGCGACGTCGTCCTCGTCCAAGCCCTCCTCGCTCTCGCCTTCCTCGAAATGCATCTGGTTGCGGGGCGCGAGGTTGACGTGCAGAGGGACCGTCGTATGCTTTTCGAAGACCTCGAGGCAGCGGTCGCAGGCCGGTTTGAGGTCGATTTCGGCGGTGCCGGAAACTTGGACGTTGTCGCTCGTCCGGAGCAGATGGAGGTTCAAACGGGCGGAATTGCCTTTCGGGAAGTCCTCCTCGAAGGCCTTCTCCACGACCTCCTCGAACCACCGGTCCTGAGCCTGGGACGAGGACGCGTTCAGCTCCATCCCGTCTTCGGGAATGTCGGGAACCTTGATTTTCATATACTTCCTAGGCCGCGTCGCGGCGGGGGCTGCGGATCAGAGACGCGAATCCGTAAAAGATCTTGTGCGCCAGATCCCCCATGGTCGGCAAATACTTGTGGGCATCGACGAGGATCTTGTCCGGATCGCCTCCGGAGGCGATGACCTGCTTGCGGGACCATTCGCCCTGGAGCCAGTTGCGGATCATGTCTTCCGTCATCTCCACGTGGAACTGGAGGCCGACGGCGTTGCCGTTGAAGCAGAAGGCCTGATTCTTGTAGTTGTCGTTCCAGGCGAGGCGATAGCCTTCGGAAGGAATCTCGAACGTGTCGCCGTGCCAGTGGAAGACCATGTGGGGCTTGGCCGGGTCGATTTGGAAAAAGCAAGGGTTGCGCTTGTAGAACCAATCGTCCAGACGGATCGGGAACCAGCCGATCTCCGGCCGGTCACCCGGAAACACGCGCCCACCCGCCGCCTCCGCGATCATCTGGGCCCCCAGACAGACGCCCAGGATGGGCTTTTTCTGGCGGAGCATCTCCCGGACGACCATGAGCTCTTTTGCGATCCACGGATACTTGTCCTGCTCGTAGACGCCCATCGGCCCGCCTAAGATGATAAAACCACCGTATTCCTCGAGCTTGACGGACGAGGGCCACAGCGTCTCGCCGGAGACCATGAGGGTCTCCCAGGGAAGATTCGCTTTGTTGAGTTCTTCTTCAAAGACGCCGAGCCCCTCGTTGGGGGCGTGTTGAAGGACGAGGATTTTGTTGGCCATGTGGTTCTCCAAATTATTCCCGATACGACGCGAAGGACGATTCGGTCTCCCAAACCCTCACTTCCTCGATCGGCAATTTTTTTTCTCTGCAATAAGCGTAGATTTTCTGAGCGATCGCCTCGGCGGTGGGATTCACATCAAAGACCGTCACGGGCTCGCCGAGCTTTCTCAAAGGCTCCAGCAAGGGGTCGTCCTTGCGGAGGAGCATGCGATGGTCCAAAGTGTCGTCGATCCAGGTCTTGACGATCTCCTTCAAGTCCCCGAACTCAAAAAGGATATAACGCCCGTCCAGCGTGTCGCCCTTCAAATGGATCTCGGCCCTTCCGTTGTGGCCGTGCGGGTGCATGCACGGGCCGTCGTAGCTCATCAGGCGGTGGCCGTAGCAGAAGGTGATTTCTTTGCAGACCTTAAACATACATTCGGGCGAACATAAGGTTCGTCCCTCCGCCTTTCGTTAGAAGCCTTTGAGAAACTCGCCGCCGTCAACCAAATGGTAGCTCCCGGTGATGAAATCCTGCTCGGCCAGAAAGACCGCCGCCCGCGCGATATCCTCCGGACGACCCCAATGGCCCACCAGAATTTTGCGGGCGGCCGCGCGCCGATCCGCCGTTTTCAACCACGGAGGCGGGAGAATTGCGCCGGGGCAAATGGCGGTGACTAAGATCTCCGGTGCCAGGGTCCTGGCCAGCGCCTGCGTCATCGTGATTAATCCCGCCTTGGAAACGCAGTAGGGGAGAAAGTCCTTATAAGGCCGAAGGGCGGCCCAATCGGCGATGTTGATGATGCGCCCCGCGCCCTTCTTTTTCATCGCGGGGGCCAGCGCCTGAGCGAGAAAGAACGGGGCCTTGAGATGGATGGACAAGACGTCATCCCAGTTCTTTTCCTCGATCTTCGCAAAGGCGATCGGATAAAAAATGGAGGCGCTGTTGACCAAAACATCCACGACCCGGACGTCCTTGAGAATCTCCCGGCACATGCGCCGGGTGTCGTCCATGTCCGTCAGGTCCGCTGAATAGATTCGGGTTCGGACCTTCTTTTTTCGGAGCTGCTTCGCGAGCTTCTCGGCCTCGTTCCGCGAACGATGGCAATGGAGCAGAATGTTCGCCCCGCGATCCGCGAAATGCCGGGCGATAACCGCGCCGATCCTCTTAGCGGCGCCGGTGACGAGGACGTTTTTTCCTTTCAGATCCATGAGGGCGCGGTATGTAGCGGAAACGATGAAAAAGGGCAAGATCGCGGTCTTGGCGAGCGGGGGGATCGACAGCAACGTCCTCTTGGCCGAATTGGCGAGGCGGGGACATGCCATTTATCCCGTCTATACGCGTTTCGGGCTGATCTGGGAGAAGGCCGAGCTCCATTGGTTGAAAAGATACTTGCGAGCCCTCCCCCCGAAGCTCAGGCGCCGGATCCGTCCGCTGACGATCCTGAACCAGCCGGTGTGCGACCTCTACAGGAACGGCTGGGCGTTGACCGGGCGCGGGACGCCCGGATACCGGTCGGACGATCGAAAGGTCTACCTGCCCGGACGAAACCTCCTCTTTCTCTCCAAAGCCGCCCCTTTTTGCGTCCTTCGCGGCATCCGGGCGATTGCGGTGGGAACGCTTGTCAGCAATCCCTTCCCGGACGCTTCCAAGGCCTTTTTTCAAAGCTTCGAGCGTTCGGCCTCGATCGCCCTCAAATCACCCTTCAAGATCCTCACCCCATTTTCCGGCCTGAAGAAGAGGCAAGTGATCCGGAAGGGACGGGGGTTGCCGCTCCACCTCTCCTTTTCCTGCCTGGCCCCAAGGGGATACAAGGTCTGCGGTCGTTGCAACAAATGCGCCGAGCGAGAGAAATCCTTCTCATGAACGCGACCTGGTGGAAGACACAGTCCGATCGCGGGCCGTTCACGGGTTACGGCTTGGAGAGGAAGGTGCCCCGCGAAGTCAAAGGCCTGATCCGATTGCTCCGGTTGAAAGATCCCAAGGCCATCCTGGATCTTTGTTGCGGGTCCGGACGACACGCCATCCCCCTGGCTCTCCTCGGCCACGATGTCACGGGATTCGACTGGTCCCGGCGGCTCCTGGCGGAGGCGCGTCGCGCGGCCCGTCGGTCGGGGGTTTCCCTGAACCTGGTCCGCGGCGACGCGCGGCGTTTGCCGTTCCGAGGCCGATTCGACGTCGTCATCAACATGTTCACGTCGTTCGGTTATTCCGAATCGGAAGACGAGGATCTGCGTGTCCTTCGGGGGGTCCGCAAATCTCTCAAAAAAGGCGGGAGTTTTCTGATCGACGTCCTCAACCGCGAATGGCTGGTGAGGCATTTCAGCCCGAGCTTTTCACAAAGGAAGTCGGAGGGTGGAATCATCAAGGCCTCCCATCGCCAAGACTTCGACCTCAGGACAGGCCGCCTGACGACGGAACGATCGCTGCTGCTCGTTGACGGGAAGGTCGTCCGGAGCGTTTTAAGCTTTACCGTTTATTCCCTCCGCGAACTTTCGCGCCTGCTCGAAGCGGCCGGTCTCCGCCTCGAAGGGACCTATGGGGATTTCGCGGGCCGTCCTTACGGCCTGGACACCAAGCGGATGATCCTGGTCGCACGGACATGACTCACAAGATTCTCGAATAGCCCTCAATCCCCTGCTTCCACACCGGCACCCCGCAGTAGCGGTCGCCCTCGGGGCAGTACGGGCGCTCGCCCGCCTTCATGCGGAGATAACACGGCGCCAGGATGTGTTCGGCGATCTTCGGATGGACCTCGTGCACCTGCCTCAACTCGTCGATCGTCGCGAAAAAGATCTCCTCCTGCGCCGTGTAGCACGACCGGGCCTTCCACTTGTGGTGGAGGTTCAGGAGATCGCCGGACTCTTCAAAACGGATCGGAAAGGCGTTGGGCAGGAGATACAGGGCGAACTCCGGCGCCACGCCGTCGTTTAGGAGCCGGTTGATCGTTCCGAAGAGAGTCTTCATCGTGTCGGCGTAAACCTCCCGAACTTCCTCGTTCTCCCGGACCAGCATCGGCTCGATGTAATCCGGCTCTCCTGAGTAATGCGCCCAGAGGACGGGACGCGACGCCGGCGTCATCCGGTGGCGCTGGTCCTGAGAGTCCGCCGTGTGCGAGATCTTTTTCCGGAACGTATAATGCGGATGCACCATCGCCCGCGTGAGCTTGGCCATCGTCGTCACGTTCAATGTGTCTCCGAAATAGCGGTTCTTCGAAGGATTCAAGAGCAGGTCGATGGCGTCGTCGTCCGATAGCCTGTCTCGCGTCAGCCCCAATGTATTCCGCACCGACTGTGAGAGGGAGTCCTCCGCGTTCTTCTTGTAATCGACCAGCTTCGAGACACGCCCCCCGAGAGATCCGTCGAATTCGGCGATGAACTCCTTGGCATGATGATCGTGGCCCCCGTTGCCGTCGAACTCGCGGAAGATTTTGTATTCCGGCGTCTCATCCAACGGCATGGGGTCCTTGAGATCCTTTTCGAAATCGGGATCGACCTTCAGGACCTCCTCCACCATGCGCCCGACAACGTGACGCTGCTCGAAGGGCGTGTCGAAGATGCCGCAGAGCCTCCGGTAACGCAGGAGAGTGAGGGCGCTGATCGAATGATAGAGATAGGCGTGGGTCGCCACCGGCAGGACGTAGCGCGCCACTTCATAGGCCCGTTTCTTGAGGGAGACGCCGTAATCGACGCCGTTCTTCGCGCGCGCGGGAAAGAGCCCGAAGAAACGCCTTTGGATATCCGGCATCAGGAGCTCGATCAGCTTGAGATACCGGTCCGTGGCGAAATCGACGGTCTCCGTGTAAGCCCGCGCCCGCCTCTCCCCGACAGGCGGAATCGTGTAGTGACCGCGCGCGACCTTCACGTAGCGCTGACTCACCTGCTCGGAATTGTAATAAGGATGGCTGTGCAGGAACGACCAGATGAACTGCCGCGAGACCTTGTCCAAGGCGAAAACGAACTGGGCGTGCTGGCGGGTGGTCAGGTGGCCGGCGGCGAGGGTCGACCCGCCGATCTTGTCCCGGAGGGCCAGGGCCTTCTCGTCCCTCGTCACGTCCTCGCGCGTGATGATGCCTTTTGCGGAATAGCAGGTCCGGGCCGTCGCGATCGCCAGGTTATAAGGCTCGGAGATGACTCCGGCGAGGGTGACGACGGGCGGTTCCGAGAGAAAGGTTCGTTCAGTCACGGTGCCGGGACGCTAGCTTCGCCCCGGACGTAAATCAAGGGCTCCTCCGCGCTTACGCCACCACCCGGTTCCTCCCTGCCGATTTGGCCGCGTAGAGCTTCTGGTCCGCGCGGGCGATCAGGCCGTCGAGATCCTTCGCCTCCGCGGGATAGGCCGCCACGCCGCAACTGATCGTCAATCCGTGATCGTGCGCGGCGGCGGCGGCGCGGAACCTCTCCGCGATCGCAGCGGCCTTGATCCCGTCCGTCTCGGGGAGCACGAGGGCGAACTCCTCGCCGCCGAAGCGCGCCGCAAGGTCGTATCTCCGGCTGTTCCTCTTCAGGAGGGCCGCCAAGGTCTTCAACGCCTCGTTGCCCGCAAGGTGCCCGTACGTATCGTTGAACTCCTTAAAATGGTCGATGTCCGCCAAAATGAGGCTCAAAGGCTTTCCCATCCTCCCGGCGCGAGTTAATTCTTCCTGGACGCGTTCCTGAAAGGCGCGAAAATTCAGGATGCCCGTGAGCTCGTCCGTCGTCGCCTCCAAGACGAGTTCTTCTTTCTGCTTCTTGATCGTCTCCGCCATGCGGTTGAAGGCGCGGATCAGGTCGGAAATTTCCCCGAATCCTCTGACGGGAATCGGCTTCTCCCACTTCTCCGCCTCCAGGAGCCGAACGCCGCGGGCGAGCCCCGTCAGGGGCGCGCCCAAGAGAGTCCAAATCAACGCGATCACGCCCGCCAGGGCCGCGAGGGAAGAGGCGAGGAAGATCAGGTCCTTTTCTTGCTGGGTCTGCGCGACGCGGCGTCCTTGCTGGACGATCTGCTCTTGAGCCTCTTCCTGCACCTGCTTCAGCGCTTCGATCTCGGAGAGAATCTGCCGGTAGAGCCCTTCCACGCGCTCCTTCTGGGCGGACATCAGCATGGATTCGCCCAGGAGGCTGCGCGTTTGCTCAAAATAAAGCTTCGACAGCGCGTCGATCCCCGATTTCTTGTCATGGAAAGCCTCCCGGCCGAACCGCGAGAGGATGTCATTGAACCGGCGCCGGTTCGATTCGAGCTTCCGCCGGTGACGCGCTTCCGGGGCCTGCCAGACCTCCTGCCAAATCGAGTGGTATTCCTGGACGACGTCCTGGAGATCCTCGATCTGCTCGACGTCCCTGCCCGCCTCGGCGGCCACGAAATTCGCGGCGTCCCGGATCTCCGCCACCGCCTCCACTTGGTAAACGCGCAGGGCGAACCAAAGACCGACGATCAGCAAGAAAACGATGACAAGGAGGCTTCGGACGGTCAGAAAGCGAGACGTGGTCAGGCCCATTTGATGGAACACCCCATGGCGTGGGTCAGGGGTGTGCGAATTTCGCGGCCGGCGGTTAAGTCCTCGAGAGCGTTCCTGAGATCGTGGGTCTTCGCCCCCTTGGCGTCTTGGTGATTGTCGTCCAGGCGGCCATGATATCGGAGTTTTCGCGCGGCGTCGAAGACGTAGAACTCCGGCGTGCAGGCGGCGTCATAGGCGCGCGCGGCTTCCTGGGATTCGTCCCTCAGATAGATCCAGTTGATGCCGATCTCCTTGGCACGGACGACCATCTTGTCGAAGCTGTCGTCGGGATAATGAACGGTCTCGTTGGCGTTGATGCCCGCGAACTGAACGCCTTTAGAAGCGAATTCCCTTTGAAGCGCGATCACGCGGCCGTCCCATCCCTGGACGTAAGGGCAATGGTTGCAGGTGAAGAAAACGACGAGAACCCGCTTGTCCTTAAAAGAAGCCAGCGAATATTTCTTGCCGTCGACGGCGGGCAGGTGGAAATCCGGCGCCCCGTCGCCCAAGCGAAGCCTGCAACTGTCCTTGGAGGGTGTTGCCATAAGGAGAGAATTATTCCGGAAAAAACGGAGAAAAGAAAGGGATTAGGTCGCTAGGCAGCGGCGGAGTCGAGTTCCTCGGACGGGTACGCATCCCGGTCGTCCCGGCGGTTCCGTCCCCGTCCGTCGCGCGAGCCGCCGCCTTCACCGTCGTCCGAATGCGAGCCGCCATGCTGGTCGTTCGCGGAATCGCGGCGCGCCAGGCGTTCGACGCCCCGGTCGGTCGCGCGGCCGTCGGCGCGGACGGTCACGGTGCCGCCGCCCACACTCACGCCTTGGAGATACTGTTGAGGCACGGGCACGAAGGCCACGATCGGACCGTATCCGAACTCGGGACCCGCGCGGTGGTCGTCGGAACCCAAACGGAAAAGCGAGAGCGCGCGGAACGAGCCGCTGAAATCGCTGAAGCGCGAGGGGCCTTCCCGATCGCCGCCGGAACCAAAGGAAGCCCCGTCGGCGACGGCGGGACGGATCGCGACTTCGATGCGCCGGCGTTCCGGGTCGTAACGGAAGCTCAGCGGAATCGACGACGTCTCAAAGGGCGATGCCGAACCGAAGGTTGCGCGGTAGGTCCGCAGGACGTCCGCCGTTGCGCGGCGGACTTCATAGACCTTCGAAGCGAACGCGGCCGTCGGATTCGTCAACTGATTTACGAGACCCGACGACGACGCATCCGTCGTCACGGGAAGGCGGTCGAAGAGATTCTGGAAGAACCCGGCCTCGGCGCGAACGTCGGAATGGCGAGGCGCCTCGAGGGCCCCCAGCGCCGCAGCCGGCAAGAAGGCGGGCATCGCGAGCGTGAAGGCGCTGAGCGCGACCGGAACGGAGGCGGCCGCGACCACCGGAAGGGCCGCGGCTTCATCGGAGTCCGACGGAACTAGGCCTCCGGAAGAAACCGGGCGATCACCCGCCGGGAGATTCACCGTCACGGCGAGAAGAGATTCTCCGGAGACGCCCAAACCCTCGGCGGGCGGAATTAAACCGTTAGCCCCCGGGACCGCACCGGCGCCCGTCGCTGCCACGAGGGGAGCCCCGCCGGAACGCGGCTCGGAACCCGAACCGGGATTCCCTCCGCCGGTGGAACCGCGGCCGCTGGAGTCGCTTCCGTTGGAGGATCCGCCTTGAGGCGGGAGCGAGCCTTTGACTTCGGAAAACGCCTGTTGGGCCCCAGTGAACTCGCCGGGATTCTCCTGGCCGATCTTTTCCAGGGCCTCGTGGACGCGATCGTTGAACTCCGCCTCTGCCTCAGGCCCCTGGGCGCGCGCCTGACGGGCGGCCTCGCGAAGGGCGGCGCGTCCCTCGTCGTGCATCGTCGGGTCGCACGACGCGGACTGGCGCAGGATCTCGTCCAGATTGTCCGGATTGCTGGGATCAAAGCAGACTTGGAGGGCGGGATCGTCCTCCGCGGTGACGCTGCAGGTGGCCGCCTCCGGAACCGAAGTCGCGCGGAAGACGCTGGGGGACGTGAAATGTCCGTTGCTGGAGACGAGGCGGGATCCCGCCTCGGCGAGGGCCAGCTCACTCAGGGGGGCAACCGTGCTGCTGACGCCCGTATCCAGGTAGGCGTCGGTCCCGTTGACGCCGACCAAGGTGACCGTTTGGCCGTTCCACAGAACGGCGTTCCCGATCAGTCCCAACTGCTGGATTTGTGCCGCCTCAAGACCCATAAAAAACGCGGACGTAGGACTCCTTACTGAAATTATCGGTCCCAGACCCCGACGTGTTTCGGCACTTTACCTGATTTTTTGCCGCCCTGCAGCAGAAAAATAATAAAGTTTGATCATTTTGATAATAATTATTCAAAGTAACAATAATCATAATAGTTACAAGCTTTTATACTTATATATTTCCAACATGGAGTTGGATTTGTTAAGATTTGCGTTATGAATCAGGGCTCAGAAGAATCCGGCCCCTCCTTCTTGGAGACCTACCGGGCCAAACACCAGCACCCGGTCAACCGGGTCCTGCACACGGCGGGGATTCCGATGATCGTCCTCTCACTGGGGGTCGTCTTTTGGGATTGGCGCTGGGGATTGGGGCTGTTCGCCCTAGGATGGATCCTTCAGTTCGTCGGTCATGTCTTTGAGGGCAAGGCGCCCGCGTTTTTCTCGAACCCGATCCATCTTTTGGTGGGGCCGGTTTGGTGGGCAAAGAAGATCATTTCTCGAGATCGTTCAAAAACCTCTGCAAGCGCCCCTTGATCCCCGCTTCGATCTGGATCTCGTCTCCGGTCCGGTAGAGCTCGCGCACCTTGCGGATCAAGCGATCGTACTCGCCGTCGATCTGCTCCAGGTCCACGTCCATGAGCTTGGGCCACTCCCGCTTGAGATATGGCTTCACGGCCTCCCAGTGTTTTTGCATGCGGTTCGGTGTGTTCATTTAATGAGTCGATCCGCTGTCGGCTCCTACACCTGCAATCGGGTACCTCTTGTTGTCAACGATTAGATAAAAATGGTCCCCGTGCGAATCGTACTGAATGTGCCTGGCCAGATCGAGATAGGACTTGCGGTTGAACCGCGCCGTGAAGGCCCCGCCCCGGACCTTGGCGTAGAGGACGTTATGAGGGCCGACATAGAGCGTCGCGGGGTCGAGGCTTTCCTCATAGCCGCCGGGGAACTTGAGCAGAACGGCATCCGCACGCACCTCCACGTCCTGGACGACGTACGGCACGTCTTCCGCCGTGATGAGACATTCCTCGCCCTGACAAAGGACATGGCAACGGCCATCAGACATTCTCTCCATCTTCTTCATGAAGAGGTTGAGGACGTCCGGGTCGTCGAATTCCGCGCCCCCATGCCAGAGACGTCCGTCGGAATCGATGAAGTAGTGCCAAACCCTCTCAGGTTCCTGCGGGGTGGGCATGAAGATAGGATAACGCGGCCGACCTATGGCTTCAAACCGGGATTCGGATGCTTCTTCTTAGGCGGGTCTTGCGGCGACCGGGGCGTCACCGCCGGGTTGTTCTTGAAGAGGGGCGTGAGTTCCGCGTTCACCTTCGCCCATTCCGGGGCGTCGTCGACCGAGGCGACGATGGCCTCCACCGGGCATTCCGGCAAGCAGGCGCCGCAATCGATGCAAACGTCCGGGTCTATCACCATGAATTTCTCGCCCTTGTAATCGCCGGGGTAGATGCAATTGACGGGGCAGACATCGACACAATCTGCGTACTGTTCCCCCAAACACTCCTGATTGATGACATAAGGCATGAATTCCTCCTCGGAATGACGCAAATCTAAGAGATCGTTTATGAGCCGTCAAGTTTTCTCAGGGCGTTCTCGATGCGATCGGCAAGATCAAAATCAATCCGCGTGAGCCCGCTCGCCTTCTGGCCGTCCGCCGTCCTCGCGTCGTGCGTCGTCAGCGTCAACTTCACCTTTTTATAGGCATGGAGGGTCATGTCCGGATGATGGTCCATCCCCTCCGCCAACTCCCCGACCCGGTTCACGAACCTCAAGGCCTCCGCAAAGCCCTTGAAGGAGAATTCCTTTTGGATCGCCTCTCCAACAAGCGCCCAACCATTCGTATTGATTAGCCTTTTTTTAATTTCTTCTTGGTTCAGCAGAACCGCCATAGAGCCCCCCTTTTCTCCAAAGGTATTGGATTCTTTCATTTTTTGGCGGTCGAAACAACTCAAAGGCCCGGGTGGGACGATGAGGCTGCCTATGTTTGCATCTTTTTTGGCAACATTCGCGTCTGCGGGCCGATAACCACAATGGAGTTGAATTCTTTTAGGAGCAAAAATGCCGCCTCCCTTGACTGGTGACGATGGATTGCTGAGACGGACGGGATTGCCCGAAACGGCGGACTCCTATTACAGCGGGGTCACTGTCGGCGGCCTCCCCGCTTGCGGTGGCGACGACACGCGCGTCCGCCGTCTCGTCGTGGGTGGCACCGGAAGCTCTTCTTATATCGACTTTCCGGAAGTCCGCAGCCTCAATCCTCAATTTCGCGGCACCAGCATCGACGACCCCCTCCTCCGGCGGATCCTCACGGCGACGGGGGGGTTGCGCTACACCGCCGGAGGGTCCGGCGGACGGGCGCCGGTCGACGGCATGCTTCACCTGTGCCGCGACGAACCTGCGACCGCCGGAGGACCGAACGCCATTTATGTTTCCGATAACGCTGTCATCAACAACACCCCCGCCAACAATACGCCCTTGTTCCGGCTCCCGGTGCCTCTGGAATACAGCGATGTCAGCGCGATCTTTCACAGCGGAGTGATTCAGCCGGGCCACCTCCAAATCGAACCGGCCGGACTGCCGAATTACCGCTATGTGAACATCATCGCCGACGTCACCGCGATCGACCGAGTCATCGCCTTCGTCGAAAGATCCGACTCCCCAATCCCCGCCGCGCGCCGTCCGGCCATCGTCACCGCGCTCCGCGCGGTCAGGCCCCGCGGTGAGGATTTCGCGCGCGACGGTTTGGAAATGCAGCGGCAAATGCGGACCGAGATGCGCTGGCAAATCATCGGGTCGACGATCATTGGCGCGGGCATCGGGCTTTACGGCATTATGCTCGCCTCCAACAAGGCGGGCCCCATCAACAACGCCGTCAGCGCGCCTTTTCGGGGCCTCTACAACCTCCTCCGCGCCCCCTTCGACCGGGGGGAGGGCCTGGCCCGATTCTGGAGGGACATGACCAGTCCCTTCCGTTACCGGGGCATCCCCACCCTGCTGAAGGTCGGCAACAACATGACCGAACAGGCCCGTCTCGGAGAATTCCGGCCGGTGGCGGATCCAACGACCCCGATGGTCGCCGAGCAGATCGAAAACACGATCAATTCCCGATTCAACACCATGAGCGTCCTGGTCGAGGGCCCTCCGGGCTGGGGTAAGGAAGAGGTCATGAGGACCTTGTCCCTCCGCAATCCGAACACGATCTACATCCGAGTCACCCCGAACGGGATGATGGGCGGGACGATGTACCGCGGACAGTTGGAGGAGAGGCTGACCGACATTCCCCGGGAGATCGCGCGGGCGCGGAAAAACGGCCAGCAAGTTGTCCTCTTCGTCGACGAATTTCACGAGGCCCTGTCCGCGGGACGAAGCATGGAAAGCACGACGTCCCTCCTGGAGCATTGGAAGGGCGAGTTGGCCCGCGGCGAGCTGAGGATCGTTGGTTTCTCGACCCCCCGCGAGCTCCTCAAGGCCCGTTACATCGCGGGCATCTACAACGACCCCGCGACCCGGGCGCGTTTGAGCCCCGAATTCCGGGAAGAAGTGGAACGCTTCGAGCGGGACGGTGTGCACCAAAACCTCGAGCTTCGCCCCCTGTTGAACCGCTTCCAACCCCTGGTTCTGCCGGCGCGTCCCGCGTCCGACATCGAGGTCATTCTCAGGGATACCATCGAGGCGCGACGCGGCAGCGGACTGGCGATCGAAATGAACGATGCGACCATCCGGCGGATCGCCGAGCTTTCGGCCTCCCCGCTCGCCTCCGAGGGCCATATTCCGCGTACCGCCTTCGCGATCTTCAACGGCGTCGTCGACGCCCATACGTCCAGTGGTTCCCCCACCGTGCGCGTGACGACGGCCATGATCGACGGCTACGTTCAAGCGAACTATCCCGATATCGCCCAGCGATTCCACGTGACGGGAGGGACGCCGCCTCCGTCTGCGCCGCCTCCTTCCGGCCTCCGTCTCGTGAGCGACACCGCCTCCGATCCCGCCCGATCGGGCTCGGACAGCGCCCCCCGCGTCGTCTCCAGCTCGGTGGATTCGCCGCCCGCCGACACCTCCGGCCCGCGCGTCGTCGCCGATACGAGCGGCGGGGGCAACGGCACTTCGACCGGCCCGCGCGTGGTCTCCACGTCCGGGGTCGTCGCCGATCCGGCCATCGTGGCCATGCCGGCGGAAGCGGCCGTCTTCACCGAAGACCGTTTCGTGGAACTCATCCGCGAGCGTTTTCCCGAATACCGGAACTCCGCCGGCGAGATCCACGGACACTTCCGGTCCTACGTGAACGCCATGGCCCGGATCGCCCGCAACCGCTGGATCGCCGAGGGATGTCCCTCGACCGAAGTCAGCGGCCTGCGAATCCCGCGCGAGAGCCTCGTCGTCGACGTCGTCCGGCAATTCACGGAAGCCGCCGAGGCCGCCGGCCGCGCCGACGCCGAACGTCTCCGCCACGCCTACGAGCGCCCCGCCGACGGTTACGAGCGCCGAGGGACGGAGGACATGCCCGACTCCCTCCGCGACGCCGGACGCCGGGTTTTCGAGATGACGACGAGACGGTAGCCTTTTCATCCGAAATTCTGTAGTCGGACGGCATGCAGGCCATCCGCATCCACGCTCACGGCGGCCCGGAAGTCCTCAAAATCGATGACATCGACGTCCCGGAACTCCGGCCCGATCACGCCCTCGTGCGCGTGAAGGCCGCGGCCATGAATCACATGGATTTGTGGGTCCGAAAGGGCATGCCGGGCGTGAAGATCCCGCTTCCGATCATTTTAGGCTGCGAAGCAGCCGGTGTCGTAGAAGACCCCGGCGATCTCCGGAATTTCAAAAAGGGGGCTGAGGTTGTCATCGCCCCCTCCACGAGCTGCAACATCTGCGAGGCCTGCCTGTCGGGCAACGACCACTATTGCCGCGAATACAAGATTTACGGCGAGCATCGGGACGGCACCGAGTGCGAAACCATGCTCGTCCCGGCCTGCAATCTCCTGCTCAAGCCAAAGCGTCTCTCCTTTGAAGAGGCCGCCGCGATCCCCCTCGCCTTTCTCACCGCGTGGCAGATGCTGGTGGATCGCGCCCAGGTCCGGTCCGGCCAAACCGTCCTCATCCTGGCCGCCGCCTCGGGCGTGAGCTCCGCGGGCGTGCAGATCGCAAAGCTCTTCGGCGCGCGCGTGATCGCGACGGCGAGCGACGAGACAAAATTTCCGAAGATTCAGGAGCTGGGCGCCGACCACGTCATCAATCACCGCAAACAGGACATTGCCGAAGAAGTGAAAAAACTAACCGACAAGCGCGGCGTCGATATCGTCTTCGAACACGTGGGCGCCGCCGTCTGGGAGAAGTGCCTCAGGTCCTTGGCCTTCGGCGGGCGGCTCGTCACCTGCGGGGCGACCACCGGCTACGACGTGAAGGTCGACTTGAGACACATCTTCATCAAGCAGCAGCAGATCCTGGGATCGACGATGGGACCGAAGGCGAGCCTCTTTAAGATTTTGAGGCTCGTTTCCGAGGGGAGGCTTTCGCCGGTTTTGGACCGGGTGTTTCCGTTTTCGCAGGCGCCGGAGGCGCACCACTACTTGGAGCAGGGGTCGCAGATGGGGAAGGTGGTGCTGGTTCCTTAGACTCGGATTTGGTCTCCGGCTTGGCCGAGGCATAACCGTCCTTGTACCAGCCCCCGCCCTTCAACTGAAATCCCGCGAGCGAGATCAGTTTCTTGAGCGTCCCCTTGCATTCGGGGCATCGGGTGAGAGGCGCATCGGTGATCCTTTGCGCGACCTCGTGGTGTCTTTTGCACTTCTGGCATTGATATTCGTAGATGGGCATACTTAGATCGCTCACTATGATTCCCCGCCACATCCAAAAAATCAAATCCTTCCTGGCGATGGATATTTTGGAGCGCCTCGAGGAGCGGCGCGCGGCGGGACGGCCGACCATCTCCTTCTCCTTGGGCGAGCCGGACCTGCAACCTCCCGACTCCGTCCGCCGCGCCTGCGTGGCGGCCCTCGAACAGGATTTTACCAAGTACACATCGACGCAGGGCCTGCCGGAGCTCCGCGAGGCGATCGCAAGGGACTATCAACGCAAATACGGCGTCGCCGTCGATCCGGACCAGATCCTCGTCACCGGCGGCACCTCCCCCGCCCTGCTCCTGACGTTTTCCGTGCTCCTGGAGACCGGCGACGACGTCATCGTCTCCAACCCGCACTACCCCTGCTACCCGGCCTTCGTCGAATATCTCAAAGGCAAGGCCAACTACGTGAAGGTTCATGAGGAGGATGGTTTCCAATACCGGCCGGAGGAGATCCGGAAAAAGATCGGCCCCAAGACCAAGGCCATCCTCGTCAACTCGCCGTCCAATCCGACGGGAACCCTTCTGCCGGAAGACTCCATGAAGGCGATCGCCGATCTTGCGGACAAGGACCGCTGGATCATTTCCGACGAGATCTACCACAACCTGGTCTACGAGGGCCGCGAACGCTCGATTCTGGAATTCACCGACAAGGCCTTCGTCTTGAACGGCTTCTCCAAATCCTACGCCATGACCGGTTACCGGCTGGGCTATGTCATCGCGCCCAAGCCGTTCATCAGGACGATGCGGATCCTCCACCAGAATTTCTACATTTCTGCCAACTCGTTCGTACAGAAGGCGGGCGTCGCGGCGCTTCAAGAAGGCGGCGAGTACTTGAAGAAAGTCCGAAGGACCTTCGACGAGCGTCGGAAGGCCATGCTGGAAGGCGTCGAGAGGCTGGGATTCAAGGTCGCCGTCAGGCCCACCGGGGCCTTCTACGTCTTCGCCAACGCCAAGCATCTCACGCAGGATTCGTACAAGTTCGCGCTCGACCTCCTGGAACAGACGGACGTGGGCGTGACTCCCGGCATTGATTTCGGTTCGGGAGGAGAAGGCTACCTCCGGTTTTCCTACGCAACGTCGGTGGAAAGGATCCGGGAAGGCATCGACCGCATCGCCCGTTATCTGGGGGCGTAGGCAAAGGATCCCTCGTGGTCATGTTTCCCTTCATCTACCGCCTATGGCGGTATTCCGGGCTGCCGGAGGACCTCACGACGTCCACCGTCACCCGCTTGGGCGAAATCCAGCCGGCCAAGCCGCTTCCCGCCTTGGGGATGGAGACGGAGCAGATCCTTCAGGGCGCCCTCCTGAATCCTTTTCATCTCTCCCCGCTCTGGCAAAGGCCCTCTCACGGCATCGACGGCATCGAAGCGAGGCCCGAAAAGATCCTCGTCGCCGACGACGGCTCGGAGGCCTCGGCGGCCGCCGCCCGCGACGCCGGGTTTCTGGCGGATCATTATGGGTGCAAGACGATCAGCAGCACCGTGGCCCGCGGACCCGTGACCAAGATTCTCCTCGAAACCGCGATCCGCGAGGGCTGCGACATGATCGCGGTGGGCACCCAGGCCCGCCCCCTCCAGGACAGGATTCACCACCCCAGCATTTCGGAACAGCTCGTCAAGGAGTCGGCCTCGCCGGTTTGGATCAGCCGTGCCGGCCCCACAGGATCGCTCCGCGGAAAACTGGAACGCATCTTGGTGCCCATGGACGATACCCCGCAGGCCTGGCGGGCGGCCTCCCAGGCCCTCATCTTCGCCCGGGACTTCGGCGCCGACCTCTTTCTCCTCCATGTCGCCCGGAAGGGACAGGAACCCTCCGGTCAAGTCGAAGGCCGCCACGCGTTGCTGGAAAAGATCCCCTGGAAGAGGACTCAAACCTTGGAGGTCGCCCAGCGGGCGGACCTGGCGGACACCATCGCGGGCGAGGCCGAGTCGCAGGACGCCGACCTGATCCTGATGGGAACCCACCGGGCGGAAACGGAGGCCGCCGTGATGGATTTCAGCCGCACGTCGCGGGTCGTGAGGGTCGCTCGAAGGCCGCTGCTCGTGGTTCATCCTTAAAAAAGGCAACGAGCGAGCAGGTCCATGGGATTCACCGAGCCGTTCCAATAACCCAAGGCGGCGCCGCTGAGGAGGGCGACTGCCGTACCCAGGACGTCTGCATCGCTGAAAAGTGTCCTGGCCCGGGGGTCGGCCGGGTTGTCCGCGCGGTCGTAGGCGCCGACACCCAGGGCCGCCGCGGCCCCCGCGCCGATCCCCGCCCCAACCAGCTGGCTCACCGAGCCGGGATCGTGCGAGAGACTGCCGCAGATCGACGCCAACAGCGTCGCGGACATAAAGGCGGGCGCCACGGCTTCGGAAGGCCGCTGATTCAATCTCAAGGGATAAATGCCGCCGGCAAAACCCAGAACCGCCGAAACGGCCCCGATCGCCGAGTGAATGATGCCGATCATAAAGGACCTCCGTACTGTGATTGCCTTGTCGGCAATTTCACCCGGACAATGCTCTTTTTCAAACCAAGGGACGGAGAATCCATTTTCTAATGAAAAGGAATAATTGAGTATTCCAGGATGTTATCATTAGATAACGCATTAATTTAGTTATACATTAGCAACTTCTTCTATTTTCAGCCGAAAATGGAAAAGTATGCCGCCGAACCCTTCCATCTATGACTACCTGGACTACCGGGGTTTCCTGAAGGACCGGTTCCTGGAGATTAAGAAGAGGAATCCCCTCTTTTCCTACCAGTCGTTCAGTCGGCTCGCGGGCGCCCGGTCGACCAGCTTCTTGAAGCTCGTCATGGACGGCAAGCGGAACGTCTCCGACGAAGGCATCGGGATGATCGCCCGCGGCTTCCGCCTCTCCGAGCCGGAGCGGAAATATTTCGAGTGCCTCGTCAAATTCAACCAGGCCAAGATCCACGAGGAAAAAGACCGGTATTTCCGCGAACTCGCCAAGAACAAACGCTGGCTCGCGGCCAAACCCTTGGCCGCGGCCCAGTACCGCCTGCTCTCACATTGGTATTATGTCGCGATCCTGGAGCTTGTCCGGATCCCATCGGACCTTCCCAAGGACGCCTGCTGGATTCAGAAAAGACTCCGTCCCGAGGTGGAATTGAAGGAGGTCAAGGCGGCGGTTGCGGAGCTCGTCCGGCTCGATCTCCTGGCGCACGACAAGGAGGAGGGACTCGTCAGGAGCGAGGCAATGCTCGCGACAGAGGACGCCGTGCGCTCGCTTTCGGCCGTGAATTTCCATGCCCAGATGAGCCAGCTCGCCGCCAAGGCGGTGGCGGAGCAGAAGGCCCGCGAGCGGGAATTCACCACGCTCACGGTCGTGACCTCCGAAAAGGCCTTTCAAAGGGCGCGTGAGGAGATCCGCAAGTTCCGGGACCACCTGCATTCCATTCTCGAACAGGAGAACGAGGACCCCAAGGATTTTGTCGGCCACTTCAATCTGCAGCTCTTCCGCCTGAGCGAAAAGGAAACCCTGTCATGAGCGTCCTGCGCATCGCCCCCATCCTGATCCTCGCTCTTCTCGCCGGCTGCCTGGCCGAGACCTATCCCGGCGTCGTGGTCGGCAATCCCGATGAGGAGGGAACGTCGGTCCCGGGCACGCCCGGAGTGAGCCCCGACTTTGATTTCCCGAACGGCGGCTCCTATCAGCCCCCGCCTTCCGACGATCCGTCCTCCGGCGACGACCCCTCGACTCCGGGGTCGGTCGACAAGGAACCCGAGGAGGAGACCACCGCGGACGCGGGCGATCAGGAAGTCCCGGGCGGCGACCGGATCGGCGAGCCGGATCTGGAGGACCCGCCTCCCACGCCTTCCAGGCCTGAGTACGCCCAACCGGAGGGGACACTCCCGGACAGCATCATGATGGTCCAGGAGAATTGACCTGGGTCGGTTCAAGATATGACCTCTTTCAGACCGATCATTCCCTCGTATGCCGTGGCCGGCGCCCTCCACTTCTCGGAACACGGAATCATCGCCGAGCCGCCTGGTTCCGATACCGCGAGCCCGGCCGGACGGTCGATCTGCCATATTTGGAACGAGAGCGATCGCGGGCTCGCACAAAACGGAATCCGGACGGAACTAACCGAGGCCCTCAAGGACCTGGGCAGCGGGACGGGCGAGTCGAAACCGATCGAAACGGCATTGGTGAAGCTGGAAAGAAACCACGGCCTCGACGCCACCTTGCGGGCGACGGGATGGGCGGTCCTTCGGGACGGCGGCCGCGGATTGTGGCCCACGGCGGCGTTCCGGGAGGCGTGGCTCGCGTTCAAAAGGGATCGTCTCAATCCCGATGACTTGAAGGACCGCGCCTTGGAGCTCAAGAGAAAGGACGATTTTGCGAGCCTCTTCGCCCTGTCTCTCTCCTGCCAGGAGGTCCTGGACCGGGACTTAAGAGGATACATCGAAAAGAGCCGCCGGGTGCGTCTGGATCAACATCGCAAATTGGTCATCGCCGACGACCTCCGGCCATTCGACGACGAGGGGTTCCGATCGCTCCAGATGGTTGGTTCCTACCTCGGTGGCCGCCCCGACCTGCCTTGGGGGTCCGCGGATATCGAGAGCATCGGCCCGGCCATCCACTCCATTCTACTCAAGACTGCGGACGAGATCATCGAGCATGATGAGGAAAGAAAGCGCAAGGGTGATTCCGGGCTGACGCCTCGTATGGCGACCTGGGACGAACTCTACCGACCGGCCGTCGCGCTCGACGGGGGCCATGCGTTTCGGAATGCCGTTCATATCGCCCGGTGGATACGGGAAGGGATCTGGCAGCTACCCATGCCCGTCTCGGCCGCCCGCCTGAACATCGAATTGCCCTGCGACGAAGCCTCCACGCATCTGGCCTTGACGGCCCGTGCCCTCGCGCGCCTCGTCGCCGACGGGCACCATATATCGGCCAAGTTCACGATGAGCGACCACCGCGGCGACTTTTGGTACCGTCTCTGCATCTACGTTCCGACTTGCGCGATTCCCGCGACGATGAAGGCGTTTTTACCGTTGTTCTACGGCGAGAAACTGAGTTGGACGCAAAACCTGGTGGACGGGCATTTCCCGGGCGAGTTCAACATCCTCCTGCCCCGGTATTGCTCGCTGCGAGGGACCGGCGAGGGAGGGGTAACGACCTGGGCACAATTCAAAGAATCGCTCGCCGCGGTCGCCTCGCTCGGGATCACGCACCAAGTGTTGAGAACGCTCAAATGAGTCTCGGTCTCACGCCGTCTTCGGGCGACGGCTTTTCAGGAAAAGGACGACGCTCCCGGCCAGGAGGACTATCGCTCCTCCCGCCCCCATCATCCCCGATTGCTTGGCGTTGCTCAGCATGTCGAGGTCCAAGTCCATCCGGAACTTGATGTCCTCGAGGGCCTTCATGTCGTTCGTGTCCTGCATCGAGGCCATCGACCGGTCGACCATCCGCCGGTAATCGGCCGCGGACGAGAATCGGTCCAGGGCGTAGGCGACGCAGACGCCGCCCCCCAGAAAGAGAACGATCGCGAGCAGCAAGAGTCCTTTTTTCATGAGGGACCTCCTAGAAGATTGATCTTTTAGAATGAATGGGTTCGCTCATAAAGCATTTTCAAAAGAAAATGATTTCTCCCGCCGTCCTTCACATTCCTGCAACCTCCCGCGCGGATCATGCGATGGATGCGGCAAAGGACAAAAAACCATCCCATGATTTTATCGAACTTTCCTCTATCGCGCGTTTTCACTCAGGCCTTCGATCCCCTTCCTCCTCCGGACGGGAACGCGTTGTGCGTCAAGGACTACAGATCCGAATTGGCCGGAAGCGGAACGCCGAGCGAGAGACAAAGCGAACGGCGGATCGCCCCCGGAAAGGTCACGCTGACCTCGCGCATCCCCGGATCCGGCGAGGTCCCGAGCGGCAACTACCTGACCGAACCGGCATCCCCTGCGCAAACCACCGCTGCGCATGACGACCCCTTCGGCCTGCATCTCGAAACCGGCGCTCGGCAGAATTCTCAGGCGGCCGCGGCTCCGGCGGTCGAAGACGTCCGCCTGGCCGCGCCTTCCGAAGTCGATTTCGGTGAAATTCCCGTCGGCGAGGTTAACCGTCATAACGTTCACGTCTACAATCTTCACGGAACCGGCAGCGCCTATGTCGATGCGCTGCTCGCGGGCAGTCATGAAATTCAGTTGGGCCATAGGAGTTCCAATCGCCTGCGGCCGAGCCGCGAAGACCCCGGCATCCCGATTCCCCTCGTCTACCAACCGGCCAAAAGCGGGCCGTTGAACGCGAAACTGACCGTCAATGCGACGTGGGAGCCCTACACGGGCTGGGCGCACAAGACGGTCGAAATCCCGATCCGGGGAGCGGCCTACGTCCACGGCGAGGACCCTCCCTCCGTCGTCGCGGCCAGGCGCTTGAAGGAAGAAGAGGAAGCCAAAACGAAAAAGGCCGATGCCGCGCGGGCCACCGAGGTCCTCGCACGGATCGACGCCGATCAAGAGATCGCCAGGCCGTACCCGCAGAACGCCTTGAACAAACTCGACAACGCCTTCCTGCGAGCGAAGAACGCCCTCGAATATTTCAATGAGCGGCGCGAGATCGGTATCGGCGTGGCGGCGGAGGAAGCCGAGGCGTTCCGAAAAAAGCTTCCGAATGCGAGTTCGACCCTACTCTTCGACCTCGCGATGTACGCCCTGGACATGGCGACCTACGGGCTGTCCGGACAGGCGGCCCAAGTGGCCAAACTGCTTCTCAGCCGGAACGAAAAAACAACGGCTGTGGGGGCGCTTGTGGGCGACATGATCAAAGGCGGCATCCGAAGCGCGGGTCATTCGGTTCGGGACGCGCTGTTTCAAGGACCCACACGGCCCGGCACGGAGGACGCCGACCAGCCGCGCATTCGTTTCTTCGCCCTCCAACAGAATGCCTTGGTCAACTCGCGTGACGAACGGCGCGAGGCGCTGGTCCGCGCCCTGATTGCGCTCCGGCCATTGCTCCGAAGCGAGCACCCGGAGGAGGCCGCCGACGCCATGAACGCGATCGCCGAAACGCTCCGGACCACCTCCGCTACGGCCGTTCAGGAACAGGCGGACGCGTCGCGCTTCGCTTGGATGCGCTTCCTCGCCCAAACCGATCTGGGCTCGCTCGCCTCGGGCGAAGTCGATCTCCGAAGCGCCTTGAACCTGCCGAGGGAGCACGACCCTTTGCCCCGTTACGATGGCCTCCTCGATCTGGAAATCACCCTCGACTCCTTCAACCCGCTGGAGTCCGCCAAGATCACCCGCGCGAGGATGAACGGCGTCACGCCCGCGACGGCCGAGAGTTTGAGCACGACCGAACTCGGCCGGCTTCTGCAAAAGGGCGTCATCCTCCGCGTGCATTTTAAAGACCCGCGTCTGGCCGTCCTCAAGGCCGTCGTCGTCTTCGACGGGGACGACGTCGTCTTCGAGGACGACACGGCGCCGGCGGGCCGGGAGTCCGACTGGCTCTCGCGAATGGGCGGCTATACCGGACGGCCATCTCCCGAAAGGCAGAGATTGGGGGCGATCGCGCTGCGGGAGCGATTATTGAGGACCACAGTGCTCGGCGAATTGGGGTTGCAAGTGAAGACCGACCACCTACCGAGGAAGTGGGGCGAACCATGAGACTCGCCACGTTCGCCTCATCGGCCTTCTTGACGGGTCTCGCCGCCGAATTCGGCTGCGGCGGACCGGCGGCGCCGGCATCGGAATTGCGCGAAGTTTTTGTGCCGGCCGGTACATTCATCGCAGGAGCGGACTGCAACACGGCCAAGGTCGAGCCCGGTTGCGACCGGTCCTTTCGCGACCGCCGCTCTTCCATCGCCCTCGACGCGTTTTACATCGACCGCAATCTCGTCACGCGCGGCGAGTATGGGATGCCGGACCGCCTATTGCCCCCCCAATTCGCCGATCCGGAGGCCAACCGGTATATCGAGGGACTGGCCATCGTCACCTATGAGAAGGCCCAAGCTTATTGCGCGAAGCTCGGCAAACGCCTGCCGACGCCCGATGAGTTCGAGCGCATCGCCCGGGGCACCGACGGGCGCGTCACGCCCTGGGGGACGCGGGAGTCGCCGTGCTTAGGATCGCAGCTCACGCTCGGTTGTCTCGCCTACGTGGGTCCTGCGGGCGCCCGCTCCGTCGCCCACCTCCCGCAGTGGGTCGAAGGGGGTCTCGTTTACGGGGGCTATCATACATTCGAGGCCTTCAAAGGCGACGAGCCGGCCGCCTACGCCTTCCGCTGCGCCCGCTGAATCACTATGCCCATCACCTCAGTCATGTTGCCGGCCTTTCCCTTCGTCCTCGGACCCGCTCATTCCGGACATCGCTATCAAGGCATTACCAGGATCGCCGAGGGCGGCATGGGCGCCGTCTACCGCGGCCATCGCCTGGCGGCGGACCATCCGCCCGTGGCCATCAAGCTCTTGATCGACCGCTCCGAAAAGATGGCCGCGCGTTTCGAAAGGGAGATCGCAGTCGCAGAAGGCCTCGACCACCCCCACATCGTCCGGACCCTGGATCACGGCTGCGACGTAAGATTCGGCCCCTTCATCGTCATGGAACTGCTCACGGGGAGGACCTTGGACGAGGTCTTGGGCGGCCGGCCCTACGGCCGGCTCGCGGCCGAGGAAACCGCCGCGATCGTGTCTCAAATCTGCGGCGCCTTGGTCTATGCGCAATCGCGCGCTTTGGTGCATCGCGACATCAAGCCGGAAAACATCTTTATCCGCGGCGAAGATCCCTGGAGGCTGAAGGTCATGGATTTCGGCATCGCCCGCGCCTTTGACGCGGACGAAAAGGGAATCGGCCCGAGAAAAAAACTGACCGAGGCCGGAATCGCCGTCGGGACGTTCCGTTATATCGCGCCGGAGCAATGTTTGGGCAGGCCGGGACTCGCGTCGGACGTCTACGCCTTGGGCGTCATGACCTACCTGATGATCGAGGGACGTTATCCCTTCCCGGACCATTTGAGCGAGCCGGAGGATTTCGTCGCCTGGCACTTTCACGGCATTCCGAGGCCGATGACCGAATGCCGGTCTCCCGTCCTGCAGGACCTGGTCCTGAAAATGCTGGCCAAGAAACCGAAGGAGAGGCCCAGGCCGGACGAGATTCGAAAACATGTGAATGATATTCTGAATCCGGCCAGTCCGCCGGTTCCGGCGAGTCCCATTTCGGACGCGGAGACGGTGAGGATCACCGGCCCCATACCCCTCGCGGAAGCCGAGACGATCCGGCATCAAGCGCCGGGGATGGCCGGGTTTCATCCGAAGGCGGTACCCGTCATTCAGCTGCGCTCCGTCGAGGCGATCCCCCAAGCCATCGCGAATCCCGACGCCGACCGCACGGTCAAAACGCAAGACGCCCCGCCGCCGCCCAACTGGACGCCAAGAGCCGCCTCCGGGGAAATTGCCCGGCATTCGCCTCCGGCCCCCGACAAGGTCATCGTCGCATGGGACGCCCTGAAACCCCGACGCCCCGAAGCATCGCACTCGATTCTCGTCTTCGTCCTGCTTCTGTTGGCGGGTTGGATCCGAAAACTGGTCAGGAACCGGGAATAGACTTGTTTTTCCTTGGTAAATCTTGGATTATAAAGTCATGGGCGAAACCGTCACCCTCTCCACGGATATCGACGCCCAGGTCAAGAAGGCCGCGGTGGAGTTCTGCCGGCGGAGGGGGCTTAAGCTCCGCCACTTGGTCGAGCAGGCGCTGATCGAGCAGATCGAGGATGAAATGGATCTTGAGGCCTACCGCCAGCGGAAGTCCGAGGAGACGGTCCCGCTGGAGGACATCCTCTCCGCCCGAAGGAAGAGCCGCAAGTCCTGATGCCGTCCTACCGCATCGAGTTCGTCAAGAGCGCGAGGAAGGAGTTCGACGGGCTCCCCGCGAAAATCCAGCCCCGCGTCCTCGAGGCCCTTCAACTCCTCTCCACCAATCCCTTTTCAGAACTATTGAGATTCAAAAAACTGAAAGGCGCGGAGTCCCTCTACCGGGTGCGCGTGGGAGACTACCGGATCGTCTACGAAGTGCGCGGCGCCGTCCTCCTGATCCTCGTCATCAAGATCGGACATCGGAAGGACGTCTACCGGAATCTCCCCTAAAGTCTCCTTTTCAAAAGAAAATGATTTCCGCCCCACCGGTGTCTTCCCCCCGCACCTATCGTTCCTTCGCGGCGATAAGAAACGACAGAGATTATTATGACCATCATGTCCCCGTCCCCACTGCTCGCGCCAGCATTTCCGCCGCCGCTCGACTCCGCTCCCCCGCGCTTCGCTTTCGATTCCGCGCTGGACGGTGTTCCGCTTTCCGGCCCGGGGTCGTTATGCTCGATCCGCCGCGAGCCGGACTCTTTCGCGGGAGGCGCCTCGGAAGAAGGCGAACGACTGGATCTTTCCTCTGTGAGAAGCCTCACCGTCCTTTCCCGGGAACGCGGCGTCGATCTGCCCGTTCAAAAGTGGGAGTGGGAGAGGCGCGTCCCGAACGTCCTTCAACTGTCCGGCTTGGCGTTGGGCGCCGCCCTCGGACCCGCCGGGGTGATCGACATCCTGATATTCGCCACGCTTCTGACGCTGCCTTGCCGCTACGGAACTCTGGTCTCCTCCATGAAGTGGGAACGCGACCTCCGAGGGTCGGACCGGGACCTCGCCAAGATCAGGAACGAGATCGGAGGAATGATCGGTGGTTTCGCGATTGCCGAAGCCGAAGCGGCGCGGCCCGGAAGAAATACGAGGGACACCTGTACGCCTGGAAGACGATAGCGGCCACCCTTGAACTTTTCAAAACCACGGAATCATGGTCATCCCTCCTCCGGCATTTCCGCGCATTCCCCTGTTGCCGCAAGCCGCGCCGCCTCAGGAAACGGCTCTCCCGTGCCTCCCCGACGGGACCGCGATTTCGACCGCCCTCGTTCGGGCGGATAATTCCTTCTCGGCGAACAGCTTGATACTCCGCAAGGAGATCCTTCGCCCGCCACCCCCGCCCGTGTTGACCGGCATGGGCATCGGCGCCAATTTTTTCGCGGTCTTAGCCTTCTGGGACCTGGTCATGGGCGCTTCGGGCTTGCTGGGTGCGGGCGTCGCCGTCTTTGCCGTCTGCACGTCGGCGGGCCTCGCCTGGGAGCTCCCCCGGCACGCCCGACACAAGATCGCAAGCCCAGTTTTCCAACCCCGCTTGAAGGAATCGAAATAGCCCGTCATTTTCAAAGGAGGTCCTATGCCCGTCGTTCCCAGTCTTGTTCCCGCGCTTTCCTCGGCGCCCTACCCTACTCGACGCCTTGGCCACCCGGTCCTCTTCGCATTGGAATTCGTCCCGCGGAGGCTCGCCGTCCCCCCAGGAGTAGCAGGGCGCTGATTTCGTCGGGGATGACGGATACGATGGTGTCGCCCATGGCTCGTCCCTGCGTGCTGACGGAGAAAGTCTCGCAGCGGAGGATAAGAAAGCATCCCCAATTCGGATCACGGGAATTCAAAATGTTTTCCCGAGAAAACAGCACGGCACCGAGGAGGAGCAAGACGGGATCATCGGCTAGATTTTATGAAAATTTAATAATATCAAATAAGTGGTCGAGTTCATATTTATGTTTATTATTTGAAACAGTCTATTTTTGATTTTGATAAGCAACGTTCTCTCGTTCTCCGCCGAAAACATCCTTGAAGCGGCGTCTGCTCCGTTTCATGGGAACCGAGGCGATGAACTCGATCTACGACTACACCGGCTACCGGGCGTTTCTGCGCGACCGATTCGCGGAGATGAAACGGAAGAACCCGCTCTTCTCCTACCGCTCATTCAACCGGCTGGCGGGGGTGAAGTCGTCCGGGTTCCTCAAGCTCGTCATAGACGGGAAGAGGAACCTCGCGGACAAAGGCATCCGGATGATCGCCCAGGGCTTCCGCCTGAGCGAGCCAGAGCGGAGGTACTTCGAGTGCCTCGTCAAGTTCAACCAGGCCGCGACCAGCGCGGAAAAGAACCGCTGGTTCCGCGAACTGACCCAGAACAAGCGCTTCCTCGCCGCCAAGCCCGTTACCGCCGCGCAGTTCTCCCTGTTTTCGCACTGGTATTACGTCGCCATTCTCGAATTGATCCGCGTGCCTTCGGACGGCCCCAAGGGACTGGAATGGATTCAGGCCCGCATCCATCCTGAGATCGGGCTTCGCGATCTTAAAAAAGCGATCGCCGACCTCACGGCCCTGGACCTCATCGAAGAGGACCCACGGGAGGGTCTCCGGCGGAAGGAGTTCATGCTGACGACGCCGGACGAGGTGAAGTCGCTTTCGGTCACCAACTTTCACGTCCAGATGAGCGAGCTCGCCGCGCGGACGGTCCTGCGGGAAAAGGTCCACGACCGGGAATTCTCCGCCTTGACCGTCGTCATGTCGGAGGACGGATTTCAGAAAGCGAAGGAAGAGATCCAAAAATTCCGCAAGAAGCTGCATTCCCTCCTCGAACAGGAGGACGGAAGGCCAAAGAATTTCGTCGGACACATCAATCTCCAACTCTTCAAACTCAGCAAACTCGGGGAGGCCGCATGAAAAGCCGCATCGCAATCGCCCTTCTGGGGCTCTCCCTTTTTGCGGCCGCCAGTTGCAACACCCGGCCGAGTCCGGGCATCGAGGCGGGCAATCCGGACATCGACGTCAAATCCATCCGGGTCGTCACGTCCGCGGCGGTCTATGATATCTCCTTTGTGGACGAATCGACCGCGGTCGTCGCGCGCACCTCCTCGGGAGCGGACGCCGAGTCCGTGGCGGTCCCGTACCGGCGGGAAGGGATGGCCTTGAATCTCGAGGCCGGCTTTGAGGATGGAGAAGATGCGGAAGTCTCCACGATCGTCGACGGCGGCGGCAACATCGTCTCCGGAGTCTTGAAGATCAACGGAGAGCCGGTCACCGCCTGCTTCGAGGTGCCGGGGCTTTCTCCGAAATGTCCGGAGTCCGGCACCGGCCCTGAAGATTCGGTCGATTCCCCGGCGCTGGTGGCCCCTACCGAAGGAACCTGGGGGGAAGACGCTCCAATGACCTATGAGGTCGGAGAGCACTCCGTCAAGCCTTCCGAAACCCCCACGGATTCCGTGAAGGGAGCGGCGGAAAACTTCGACCAGCCGCAACTCTCGGGTCTCGGCGGCGGGGAACCCGAGCCGGCGAGCCTCCCCTTCTTGGCCCCTACGAAGACCGCTCCCGCCATCCCCCATCGCCCTCTTCAATTGGCGCGATAAAAGAACAATTCCTACTCAATCTCGGTCGGTATTGGATCTTCGATTAAGAGTCCTTCTTCAGGACTCTTTGCGATAGGTCGCCTAATTCTCTCCGGTGAGCGCTCCGGTTTGAAGCGGCGTGTTTCTTCTCGGGATCTCTCATGCCGATCGCCCACTGGAACGCTCTTTGTCCGGAGCGACCCGTGACAGATCAACAAAAACATCCGATAAAGCTCGGTGGTTCGGCAAGACAACCCTGCACCCTCGGAGACCTCTCTGAGAGTCTTGGTGAATTCCCTGCATCGGACGCCGTCGTCCAGCGAAGTATAAGCACAGAAATGATTTAACAGATTGGCCGTCACCTTCGTTTCGTCTCCCATATTGTCCTCCCTTTTGATGGCGGCTTCGAGGGAATCAACAAAAGGTCGTGATGGCAAGTCTCCTCGACCTTTTCCGTTTTCTCTAGGAAACGGTTTCCGATCCATCTCCGACATTTCACAACACCAAACCATTCACGACTACGAGGCTCTATTTGGAGGATTTTTTCGAAAGGAAAGGCGGCAAGATCGCGGTCAACCTGGGGACGATGGCCGACGGCGACAGCGCTGAAATCACGATCGTGGTCTCCCTGATCGACGCGGGCGACGTGACCAACACCGCCACGGTCGCCGTCGCCGGGCAGGCCATCGACGAGGTCGCGACCAATAATGCAGCCGCGGTGACCGTCACGTCGCCTTCCGGCGGCGGCGGTTGCCAGTTGGTGCGTTAACGTCTCGCGGCAGGAATCCCCCATCAGCTCATCGCCAAAGCCAAAAGTATGGGACACTTCGAGCCCGTTCAGATTCACCGCACCTCTTGGACCGTAAATGACAGGAGATTGTTTTCTTAGGAAAACACTTTGCGCCTGTCTTTTGCTTTCATCCGAATCAAAACGACGTCCAGGACGATGCCTTTCTCAAAAGGGGCCTAAGTATGATTTCCATCACTGCCCTCGCGACGCCGGCGTCCGTCTATACATCCTGGGTTTTCGCCCAAATGGAGCAGGTGGGTTCTATTCCGAAGGCAACACCCGCCCACGAGGCGTATCGACTCATTCGGGAGCGTCCCGACCGCTTTCTTGAACGCCTCATCTCACACGGTCAATCCCCTCAAGACGCGCTTCACCGGTTTCACAATGATGGCATGCGGAAGGGTCTTCGCATTTTCTTTCCGGCCCCAGCCTTGGAAGTCCCCCAGAAGAGTCAGGATGGCGGGCAACGGAGCGCCGCGGAGATCGCAAGGCGGTATTTCGATGGCCTCCAGGACCTGCTGTTGAAGGGCGCCCTGATTCTCGAGGGGAAACCTGGCTCTCTCTCGTGGCGGGAGATGGCACGATTTGAGACGCGCCTCTCAAGAGCCCAGCGTTCCCGAAACAAGTGGAACAATCTGAACGAGCTGATGTGGAGCTGGATGTATCGGAGGCAGGTCGATCAGGCGCTTCCGCTGACGAAACGTATGATTTCGGTGACACGGGAAATCGCTCCCGAGGTCATTCCCCAAGCCGTCCTTAATGTCACGAACTGGCTCGACAGCGAGGCCGTTTCCAAGCCGAAGACAAAGCCGATCCTCGCAGCCCTCCTGGAGGCGGCCCGGGATCTGCCCGCAGAGAAATTCCGGGCCCAATGCCTCGCTCGAATCGGAAGGTCCTTCTCGAGGATCAGAGAACAGACTTCCGCCCTCCGACTTTGCATGGAGGCCATCGATGATCTGTTCATGGAAAAAGGCTGGTCCCTGGAACTCGTCTATCGGCAGGCCGCCATAGTCCTTGCGGAGGCACCCCCAAGCCGGACTCGTGGGGAACTTCAGAGCGCCCTGGGCCTGGCGCTGGCCGACCTCGATCTGACAGAAAATAAAAGAGGATTCGTCGAAGCCACCGGCTACTACGCCTATTCGTTGGCCCGCGTTGGAGACTGGCAGGAGGCGATTTTATATTTTAATGATGCCATCTCGAAGCTGGAAAGGGATTGGTCACGCTACGGCGATCCCTGGGTCATCGCGAGATTGGCGGGCGCCGTCGCCGAGTCCGGGCTCCAGCCCGAAGCGAGCCGCTATCTCGAACGCCTCATCAACCTGACGCGGGAAAAAGTGGCGAAGCGGGATCTGACCACTGCTGCGCCGGTCCTCGTATACGGTCTTCATCGATTCGGCGAAGGCAACAAGGCCATCGCGCTTTTCGACGAATCGGTCCGGATTCTCGGGGGCTATCGTTCCGCCGCCGATTTGATTCAAAGGATTGCCAACTGTTGGGATCAAAACACCCCGAGGGAGACCTTGGTCCCCCTCTTCCTTCGGCTGATCGCCTCGGCATCGACCCTTCGAGATCGAGGCATACGCGTCGAAACAGCCGAGCATCTGGCCTCCACCCTGCAGAAACTGGATCTCTACCACCTCTTCTCGAATCATTCTTTGTTTAAGTGAATCTCCTCCCAAATCGTTTTCACGCCCGCTTCCGATAGACCTCCTTCGCAAACGCGTGGAGAACCGCCTTCCCGCGTGGATGCCCTTCGAAATCCTCGCGCAGCCGGGCGTAGAAATCGTCGACGAAGCTCTTGATGTCCTCCGTGGACTCCCGGCCAAGATAGGCGTTCATCTGGCGAAAGAGCCTCTCATAGAGAAGCCCGGGCGAAAAGTGCCGGGCGTCCATCTGGTCGTCGAAGGGACCCTCCAGGGCGATCTCCTCGATTCCGTCCCGCCTCGGGACCGAAACCCCGACCTTTTGAAGACAGTCGAAGACGGCGACCAAATCCCGGCGGATCGCGGCCGGGATCCGGGCAAGACGGAGGGCATGGAGGAGATCGTGCAACGCGCCGATGTAAGGATGCTGGGCCTTGCGTCCGTGAACGTCGTAGGGCGCCGCGTCCAGGCGCCAAGGCCGGCGATTCTCCATCAGGAACGCCCGCACCTCCAGAGCTGTGCTGGCCGTGGCTGTCGGCTGCACGCCCATGGCCTGGCCGTCGCCGAAGACCGCCAGAGCCCCGAGATAAGCGGACGGCGGCGGAAATCGCAGGATGACGGGCCCGGACGGGAGATATTCGAAAAGGAAATCCCGGACGCCCAGGAATTCGCCCAGCTTCCGGAGAAGGTCCTCCAGAAAGGGGCCCTCTCCATTGAGAAAGATCCGGCCGAAGGCGTACCAGTCGTTCTTGGAGATCTTCACGACGTCGATCAATTCGCGCTCACCCTTTCCGAACAAGGCCGCCGCCGCGCGCGACGGCGCGGGACGGTGCGACGCCTGCCCGCCGCAATAGTCCAGCTCATCCAGAAAATCCTCCTCCAGGGACTGCATGAGGTATTGGGATGCGCGGAGGACCTCTTCGTCCGTGCGGCTTTTTTGCAAGACCTCGGAACAGATCGGTTGAAGGGCGAGAGGAAAGGCGGAGTCGGCGAGAGGGATCTTTTCCAGCATCTGCGCCACGAAGAGCCCATTGGCGGCGGACAGCGGCATGGCTTTAGAAAAAATCCTCGTGGAGGGAGCCGGAAAGGTCTCCCGAAAATTCCAGGGACTCCTTGACCCTCCGCATCAGACGGCGGGTGACGCGCCTCAGCCTCCATCGGATGAAGGGCTTGATCATACGGTGAAGGAGATGATCCAGGGCCAGTGTGTTCGACTGGGACCAGACGGTCCCCTGTCCCCTTGCCTCGTAGGTCCAAACACCGCTCAAGGGGCCGCAATTCTTGAACCGCACGAGCCGATGAGTCTCGTTCTCCGTGAACTCAGGTTCGGGGCGGTACGATTTCCAGAGCGGCCGATGGAGCTCACTCTGCGTGAAATCCCAAACCTCCTCGGGACTGGCGGCGATATAAAGACGCTCGGTGACGGTGACGTTCTTGTTCATAAATTATGAGAATACCAGGCTGACCCCGCTTATCGAAGCTATTTTGGAATAATTGCTAACAATATGATACATCCAATACGTGTTATTTTTGGAAACAATTTTCCCCGTCCTCCGATAAGGAACGTCATGAGTTCCTCTATCATCGTCATTTCTTCCGTCTGCGCGGCGGCGGCGAGACAGCAGGCCGAGACGTTCATGGAGCAGGCCTCGCGCACCTCCGGCGCGGCGTCCATCCTTCCGCTCTCGGTCGCCGCCGCCGCCTTTCGGAACCTTCAAGACGGCGTCCGTGCCTCCGAGGCGGGGTCCCGGTTGATCAAGGTGCGATTCTCTCACGCCTTGGAGCAACTCTTCGAGGAACTTTTGGGGGATTTTTTTTCGGAGGCGGGGCCGGAGGAATCGGCACGATACTTCCGTTTGGTCCTTTCAGAGGCCGAGGATCTCGGAGGCAAGACGGTCCCGGACAAAGACGTGAACGACATGGTCCGCTACGCGCGGCGGTTCGTCGACCGGGCGGAAACCGGCCACTGGGATCATCTGGCCCGATGGTCCCTCGCCCTGGACGCTGCCGCCTCCGCGTTCTCACCGGAGGCGCGGGCGGGGCTTCACCTCTTCGAGGCCTGGCTCCAATGGCTGCGCCGGGACTTCGACCGCGCGCCTCGACAGATCGAAAACGCCCTTCGTGCCCTGCGGACGGACCGCGGGGAGGAGCCCGTCGCGTTCCATTGGGAGAAGGCCGGTCGCCTGCATTACAATGCGGGGCTCACCCTCACGCTGTCGCCAACGGCGCCCATGGGAGAGTTGCAGAAAGCCGCCCTGCATTTTCACGACGCCGGGGCCTGCTGGGACCGGGCCGGCAGCCCCTCGCAACCCGCGCGGAAACTCCTCGCTCAGACCTACCGCCGCCTCGCCCAACAACACACCGAGGGAAACCCGGCCTTGAGGATCCATTTCGAAAAACAGGCCTTTCAGGCCCTGATGGACCCCGAGCCTCTCCTGCCCGAGGCGCGGGTCGTCCGGCGGCCGCGAAGGTCTGGATACTTTTCGTGGCTGCCGCGATCTTGGAGATGAATCGTGATCTCGACGTTGCGATATCCGGCCGCCGTCCCCGCCCCGTGGCCTCCCCTCTCGGACGCGTCCTTCGTCCATCTTCCCCTCTGTCTTGAAACGGGCTCCTTCACCCCCATGGGGCTTTGCAGCGTCGACGGCCCTTCGGGCCCGGCGGGAGGGAGGATCCTGGGACCGGCGGAAGCCGCGATGGGTGCCTGGAAACTTCGCGCCTACCAAGAGGGGATGGTCGAGGGATTGAGGAACGACGTCCGCGCCCAGGCCTCCCCGTGGCTCGGTCTCTCCTCCCCCATGCAGACGGGCAAGAGCCGGCTGACCGGCCCCATCGTGCACATGCTCCGTCAGGAGATGGGCGACGACCTCCGCGTTCTGATCCTCACCTCCGGGCGCGTCATCACGGGACAGATGATGGAGGACCTGGCGGAGGGCCTTCCGCCGGGCGAAGTCGGGCGGTACGACGGCCTGGTCAAGACGCCGAAGTCCGTGACCGTCACCGGCACCTTGGCCCTCGTGAGGAACCTCGACCTTTTTCCCGCGGGGCCCAAGACCGTGGTCATCCTCGACGAGGCCTACGCGACTCAATCGCCGTCGGTCGGCAGGATCCTCGAGCATTTCGGTCTGGCCCGGCGGGCCTCCAAGGAGGAAGGCGGACTCCTCGTCCCCGTCGCCGGCAATGGCCTCGTCATCGGCTTTTCCGGGACAGGTGCGGGACTGGACGGCTACAAGATCAGCGGGAGCCTGTCCCTCTTGGAGGCCATGGAGGCGGGCTGGATCCGCCACATGAGGGGCGAGCGCCAGCGCGTCCACATCGAAAGCCAGAAGATGACCTCGAAGGGCGGCGAGCGGATGGTCTGGTGGAAGGCCACGCCGGCGAACGCGGAGTTCCTGGCCGAGCTCTTCGACCAAAAGATCCATTCCGCGTCGCGACGCTCCCTCGTCTTCGTCCCCACCATCCGGCACGGGCGATTGCTCAAGAAGGCGCTGGAGGCAAGGCACGGACAGGGCTTTGTCCGTTTCGTGCATTCCGGGACGGACATGGACGGGTACCGCGTCAACGCTGAGCTGCAGCTCTGGAAGGAACGGGGCGGGGCCTTGATCTCCGTCCGCATGATCTCCCGGGGTTTCCGCGCCACCGGCGCCGACGCCGTCTTTCACACCTACCAGACCGACAGCCTGGAGCTCTTCGGCCAGAGGACGGGGCGGGCCTGGGGCGTTTTGGAGGGGATGACTCTTGCCGACCTGTCCGTCTTGGAACTCGCCTGGGGACTCCAAGGCTCCTTTGCCAACCTGCCCCGGCTGGCCGGGTTGGTCGACTACCCCAAGAGCGTTTTCGAGACCCGCTCGCTCAAGGGTTCCTTCCGCGGCTTGGAGACGAAGTCTCGGCAACGTCGCGAGCGCGCGCAGTGCATCCGCGCGGGCAGGGTCTCGCCGCTCTTCGCCCGGGTCCCATTGAGCCAAGAGTGGCAGAGGCTCTTCGCGGGGATCCTCGAACGCGAGGGTGGTCTCTCCGGCGTTGCAAAAAAAACAGGGATACACCCCAAGACCGTCGCCGCCTTCGAACTGGGCGTGATCCCGACCCACCTGATTCAAATGGAGAGGCTGCAGCGGTTTTTGGGGGGAAAGGAAGCCGCGGTGGAACTTTGGCTCCGTCTCTGGAAGACGGCGGTCGAGGAGATCCGGACGCAGCAGGAGGAGGTCGACGAAACGGTCGGGCCGTCCCTTCTCGAATGGTCCGGCGACGTCGAGCGCTTGGAGGAGATCTTGGCCGGCCGCTTTACGAAAGGGGTCGGGCCGGAGCCGTTGACCGAACGCCTTTTTCAAGGCGCCAGAGACCTCGCCCCGACAACAGTATCCGACGAGGAATTGAGGGCGGTCATCGTGAGCCACCTCGCTCAACCGCCGCTGGAAGGCCGACGGCTTGAAATCTTTCAACGGGCCTTCATGAGCGGCGAGCCCATCTCCCTTCAGACCCTGGCGGAGGAGTATGCGGTCGAGAGATCACGAATCGGTCAAATCATCAAAGGGATCACCGACCGTTTGGAGGTCGCCATCTACTCGGATTTGATCCGGCGAATGCCCAGGCCGCCGGAGGGCGAACCTCTCACACTGGCGTACGACCTGTTTTTCGTCTTGGTCGCGAAACTGCCTTTTGAGGGCAGGGCGAAGAACTATTTGAAGAACTCGAACATCAAATATCTGGGAGAGCTCCTGGGCAAATCCGCATCAATGCTGCTGAAAACGAAAAACTTCGGCCGAAAAAGTCTGATGGAAATCGAAGAAGTCCTCGCCGATATGGGTCTTTCCCTCGGCATGCCGGTGTCCATCGAACCCGTTCACAAGGTGCCGTAACTCGGACGCAACCTCCCGGAGATTCCGGCGAGAATCCCGCCCGGGAGGTCATTATGCTTTCCGTCACCCAAATCCGGAATATTCAGGGCCTTTTGGCCCCCTTGCTCGCCGCCGACGCGCGCGAGCGGGTGGGACTGAACGACACCCTGCAATTGGCGTCGCAACTTCCGGACCCGGAAATCGTCGATTGCCGGTTGGTGGACCTCCGGGCAAAGCCCTCGGTGGAGACCGCCGCCGTCTACTTCCGCCGCCAGTCCGACCCTGCTCACTCCGCCCATCTGATCCCAGCGGACAACCGCGAGCCCCCAACGGCCATGCACATCGCCCTGGGGGAGAACGAGCGGTATCCCACACTCGTCGGGCTTCATTACGTCCACATGACGAGGCGAAAGGCCGGCGTCGCCCGCTACCTCCTGGTAGGGGCTCTGGCCACCTATGAGGACCCGGATTTCGAGTACTCCCGGCTGAAAAGGTTGAGCGAGCCGATCGAGCAGCTGGCGGCGTTTCTGTACAACCTCAACACGCCGGTCGCGGACCTGCCCTACCCCACGGGACGCAAGCTCTCGATCCTCGCCGCCTTTAAGAAGATGGAGATCCGTTACGTCGGCGAGCTGGCCCGCCGGTCCGAAGACGATCTGAAGGCGCTCTTGAGCGAGATGGAGTGGATCACCGTCCGGTCGATCCTCCTCGGACTGAAACTCCCGCAGGGCCTTCCGATCCCCCACTGGAAACCGCCTCGATCATCGGAGACTCCATGAACCTGATCCAACCCTCACCCATCAACATCGGCCTCGCGGCGATTCAACGCCTGGGATCCCTGCTTGGGACTCTGACGGCCTCCGGCCCGGTCCACTCCCTTCCGCCCAATGTCCGTTCCGGCTTTCTTTCGAAGGCGAACTCCATTTTGGGCGAGACGTCTCTTTCTCCCGCCGGGGCGGCGGTGACGCCCATCGGGAGGGCGGCGTACGGCTATCTCTTCCGCCTTCCGGAGGATCCCGAACCGTTCTCGCGCCTGGTGATGCCGTCCAACCGTTCGCATTCGGGAACCCTCGAGATCCAGGTCGTCCCAGGCTACGCCAATCCCCTCGTCGTCGCCCTCTACTACGTCTTTCCCGAGGCGGACCGGCCGATGCTTCGCCATTATATTCGCCTGTCCTCTTTTTTCTGCGGGGTCTCGCAGACGAACGCCTTCGCCGAGGTTCAATCCATCCATGCGGGTACCGAACCCTATCAGGCCCTCATGCTTCTGCTGGGGGCGATGGAGACCCTCGGCGCCAGGCCTTTCTCCGACCAGCCTCCCGCCTCCGAAACACGAGCCAAGCGGGGACCCAAGCCCAAGACGGGGACGGAGCCATGACGGTTTCTTTTTTTCAGGCGGCCAACCGGCTGCATCAGTTGCTCACGCAAACCTTCGCCGGTTTGACGCAGCAGGCTTCCGGCTCCGCCCTCGACGAGCTCCGAAACGACCGCGAATTCCGCGATCTCGCGTCGCTCCGCGAATTGACGGAGCCGGCACATCTGATCGGTCTCCTCATTCATAGAGACCGTTATGAGACCGTCGCATCGCGTTTGGGACTGTCCGCCGATCAGGCCCGCGCGATCTTCGGCGGTGAAACGCGGGCATCCCGGCTCCTTCCCTCGTTTTGTTCCCTCTCCCTGCAGCCCCGGCTCTGGCTCGGAGACGGCCTCCGGCGGGACCTTGAGAAAACGTGCGTGGCCGCGACCGACACCGCCATGGAGGAATGGAGATCCTCAAACGTCCGGCGGATCGCGCCTCGCGGGAGTGAACCCATCGGATTCTGGACGGCGCAGCGCTCGCTGCTGATCGGCCCGAATCCTTTGATCGCCGAGTACACCGTCCAGATTCGGGAAGACTTGGAGGCCGTCGAAACTTTCGTCGTCCAAGCCAGGCTCAAGCTCACGGATTGGAAGGGGCGGATTCTCAGGCAAGAACGTGTGGCGGAGATGACGCGAAACCCCTTTCTTGGGACGCAGTGGAGCCGGGAAGGCGGCATCGAGAGCCGATTCGAGGGAGTCGCGGAATCGGGCTATCCCTGGCAGATTTGGTTCGTACCGCGGAATCTCGCGATCAACGTCTTATCCCCCTGCCTTCATCGGAAACAACGCAAGGACTTCGATGCCTTTTTCCGCGCCGCGGGCGCCGTCTGCCAGGACGTTCTGGGATTTCTTCTGACATCCCACGGTCCGCACTGAGCCAAGCCGTCGTCCTCCCGGGGCGTCGCCAGTTAGTTTCCATTACTTTACATATTATTTTGAATTATTATAGAAACTTCCTTGGCATTTTGTCGATGGGACCCGGAGAGGTTATCCCTATGGCCCCCTTTGCCGTGCCCCCGACCGCGACCGACATCGCCTCGATCCAGTCGATGCTTTCCGTGAGCATTCCCGGCCTCGGCCGCGAAATGATGGAGGGGGATTCGAGGATCTGGAAACCGACGGCCGACAGCCTCGTCGGGGCGGCCGAGTCGCGCATTATTTTTCCGGTCACCGGCGGACCGGGCTATCTCTACCGGCGCCCCGCCGACCCAACGGGTCTCTTCCATCTCATCCTCCGCCCGGACCGGTCGGGTTTTCCGAATTTCGAGATCCCGAACGATGAGGCCCCGTCCGCGCGGATGATCGCCCTTCACCTTCTGGAGAAATCGACGGGGCTCGCCGTGACCCATCACTTCGTGGCCGTTGGCTTCATCGCCAGCGTCACCTGCCGCGAAACCGAATTCTTCCGGCTTCCGTCCGACTTGAACGACCCGGTGTTCCGGCTCCTCGCGATGATGACGGGGGCCTCGAACGTCTTTGACGCCCCCGAGGAAAAGACCCTGCGCGACCGGCTCCGCGGCCTCAAGCGGGATGTGGAAAACAGGATTCTCGGCTTTATCGTTGAGAAGATGGGATTGGATTAGGGGGTGTATGGCGACGACCGTTCTCATCCCCGGATTCCTGAACCAGGCCCTCATCTACGGCTTTCGGATCGGCGGGACGCAGATCGCCGGGAGCGCCGGCATCGAGGCCATGCTGTCCGACGGACAAACAATGGCCGTGGACGACCCGTCCGCGGTCCGTGAGGCCTTGAGCCGGCTGGATGCGGGAATGACCCCCCTTTCGACGGGGATATTCGCCCACCCGAAGCCGCAGCCGCGCGCAACGCATTCCTCGTCTTCGAGTCAAGTCCGGCGAGCACTGCCCCCCTCTCCGGACGACGCCGGCGCCCCAATCCAGGAAGCCATTTCCAAAGCGACGTCGGCGAGAGATCGAATCGCGGAAGGGTTTACGGCGCTCATTGAAATCCTGGCCGAGAGGATGGAGTCCGACATCGAGGCGGCGACGCTCGCCTTCCATACGGGCCGGATTCCGAGGGCCATCCACGACCCGTCGGAATACGACCCCGTCTCCATCGCTTTTGTGGACGCCGCCGATCAGGCGCGTCGGGAGACGGCCGCATCCGCGCTTGCGACCGACACCGCGCTCTTCCTCGACCAGCTTCAAGGTTTTCCGGATGCGATCCACGCGGAGAACCTGATGGACATCATCGCTTGGAGCCTACGGACGCGCCTGTACCTGCCCGCGGAATGGGAGCTTCCCGCCGTCATCCTCCAGCTCCTCACGGCGCAGATCGAGTGGAAGATGTCGCACTTCGGCGCGGCCTCCGATTCGCTCAAGGACCTGGCCGATCAGATGGCGCGCCTTCAGGGGCCCCAACACGAATGGGAGCTCGAGGCCCATCTTCACTATCTGGCGGGCACCGCCTTGTTCGTCATGAGCTTTATGGAGATCAATGACCGATTCGAAGACGCAAGCATCCAGTTCCGGAAGGCGCTTCGCTGTTTTGAGCATCGCAACGAGGTCGATCCCGCTCTCCGCGAGCGGTTTGCGCTGGGTTTTTTCTCGATGGCGGAGGTCCTGGCTTCGCGGGGACGCATGGAGGAGGCGGCCGTCCAATATAATCTCGCAGCCTCGGAGATGGCGAACGCGTCCCAGCGCGCGTCAGCCGAGGATATCCGGCTCTATGCCGAACAGGTCGTGTCGGGGGCGTGCCCCGTACAATCGATGTTTGCATCGCCATCCGCCGGTTCCGGCCCGCCGTCGGGGATGAAGAATTGAGGAAGGCCCCATGGGTAACGAATCTTAAGTATGATCCCCTTTCCCACGCCCGCATGGGCGCAAGTCACCGCCGTTCAGAACGCCCTCTCGCCTCTCACGTGGGTCATGCGGGGAAAGACCTTCGCCTGGGTACAAGGCTTGAGGCTCGTCGAGGAAGCCCTGGCCGACGGACCGCCCGTTAACCGGTCCCTACTCGCCACGAGAAACGAGGGGGAGATGTGCTGTCTCTTCCGCTACGCATGCGACCCGGAGGGTTTCGCCCGGATGGTCGTCAAAAAAGACGAGGCGATCGGGCCCCGATTCAAGGTCGTCAACAAGGACAAGAGGAATTGGCTAAAAACCCCGCCTCTCGTCATTGCAACGCACGCGCCGGGTGAGCATGAAACGGTTAACACGCAGCTCTACCTCCAGGCGAACGTGCTCATGCCCCTCGCAGGCCGCGACAAGGAGTTTTTTGCGGCCGAGGACTTGACCGGCGGGACCGAGGCCTTCCGCCTGGTCTCGATCTTTCTCTGGGCGGGACTGGGAGTGAGCCTCGACCTATGACGCTAGGCCTACACATCAGCCCCCTGACTGCTCTTTCCGCGCTGGCTGCGCTTGAACATATGGGGGCCATTTTGCCCGCCACAACGGTCCATCAAGCGGTCTTTAACCTGAAAAATAAACCAATAGCGCTCGCCCGGGAGATGTCGCTTGAGGCGGCCTCTTTGAAGGAAGATCCCACCGTCGCGATTTTTCGGCTGCATCACGACAAGGGCGGGGTGGCGCAGCGACTCCACCTGATGGGAACGCCCGGTGCCGCCGAAGCGCTGTTACGGGGCGTCAAGGAACGTCTCGACGCCACCGGTGTCGGCGCGGCGGAAATTTGCGAGGCGTATCTTCACGGATTGGCTCTGATGATCGAAGGGGCTCTCAATCTCTCCTGGGAAGGAACGACCTGGCAGGACAAATTCAAGATCCGTGTGACCGAGGCGGCGCTGTTGAACGACCCCGACTGCCGCCCCGACGCCGATTTCGTGCATGCGGTGAACGCCTTGTGGCAATTGGGAATCGCCGTGGCGGCCGCCCGAAAGATTGGCAGCGCACGCGCCAAGCCGCTTTTCGAGGTCGCATTGGACGAAGCGGGAGGGATCTCAGATCCTGGCCACCGGAGGCGAATCCGGGATGACATCCGGGAAGAGGCCCGACGACTCGGGGTCGAGGGGATCTAATGCCGGCCCCCTTCACAAATTTCGGACGCCTTTTTCGCGGACTTAATCCCCTGGCCTCGTTCGTGGAGGCGGGCGGTCTGGCCGAAGCCGTCTCCCGGCCCCTCGGGACGCAGATCGCCTCCTATCTGGACGATATCGGGATCGACGGGCACCCGATCTTCGACTTCTATTCGGGTCCCATTCAAAAGAGACTCCGGAGCCCCGATCTCGAAGAGAGGGTCCACGGCCTCCGGCAATTCCAACTCGGCCTCCAGGTCGGCGGTGCGGATCGCGGCACGTCAACCGACTTGGCAAGGACGCTCCGAGAACCGGAACGGAAGGGATTGAGGAAAACTCTCGCCCAAGAATACCGGCAAGCCCGGCGCGTACTCGCGTCTCTCGAACCGGGGGCCCATCTCCCCCGCGATACCGGGTTCGAAGGACGCATACGCAGCTGGCTGGCCGGCGCGTCCAACAGCGACGAGAACATCGGCAAGCTTCGCCTTTGGTGCATCGTCTCCCAAGATCTCCACGCCGCCAGGCGCCTCTACGCCTTCCGGCGGACCCACATGGATTGGCACGCGGGTTACACCGATCTGACGGCCGTCGTCCGTCCCCGGGAAACCTCGCTCGGTTGGTTCTTTCTGTCCGCATTGGCGGAACCTTGCGCCGACAAATACGATGTCACCCGCCTCCGACAGGAAATCTACACGATGATCCGGCTGACGGACGGGATCCCCCGCCTGCGGGCCCTCGCCCTCGATGCGATCCTCATGTACATGTTCCATTGCCGCGACTGGATTCCCTTTCTCGTCCTCCGGCAGGGCGCCGTTCATGCCGCCGGCGAAGGGGTCCCCGAGGATATTTCCCTTGCCATCGGCCATGGCGTTCACATCTGGCTCCTTTCGGTCCGCACCTTCGGGGCGTTTCAAGAGTTTGAATCCTGCCTCGCCGGTCATTTCGCGGGGGAATTGACGTTGGACAGCATCAATGTCCTGGCGGCAATCGCGTTGAATCGCCCGAATCCCGTCACGGCGATACTCGCGGGGGAATCCGGCGATGAGATCGCCCAATCCGCCCGCAAGGCGCTGATGAAGATCGCGGATGCGAGGGACGATGTTCGGTCGGCATTGAAGGAAGTCCTGGGTCCTCTTGAGAGGGTCGAGGGGTTTTGAGACATGGCATCCACTATTCTTCCGACGGGCTTCCTGACCCAGGCTCTGACCTACGGGTTTCGGATCGGGAACAATCAGATCCCGGGAAGACCGGACATCGAGTCGCTCATCCAACAGGGCTCCGCGCCTCTGTTGATCGATCCCGCGGCCTTGGCCCGATCCCTAAAAACTCTGCGCGGGACGTCTTCCTCTCCGGCACTGCCCCCTCTTATCCTGACGGGCGGGCCCGAGCGGTTCACTCGTCTCCTTTTTCCTTCGGACGGCCAAAAACTCTCCCCCCCAAACGATCAGGATGAGGAGCTGGGTCTCGTCGGCCCTTTTCGGGACCAAGGTCTCGACCGACCGCTGCGGCTGCAGGAATTGAAGAACACGTTCCGATCTTTCTCTCATCCGATCGACGAACGCATCGACGCCATCGAACAATTCACAAACCTCGCCGCCGTCGACGACACCGAGCAAAACATCCAAGCGCTCCTTAAGCTCGTGGAAGAACCTGAAGCCGGCCTCTCCTTCTCGGTCTTCCAAGCTCTGAGCGCGGAGTGGCGGCTCCATAACCATGTTCGAATCAGTCTGCTCTGGATGCACGGGTTGGCGGCGATCTTTCATTTATCAAGACGGGGGGAGATCGAGGACCACGACAGGAAAACGATCCTCGATTTTGTCATCCGCATCTGCCTGAACCATCCCTGGGGAATCGCCTTGGTGCGGCTCGAAGAGGATCCACCGGCCGACGATCCGCACCGCGTCGCGCCCTACGTGATCGACCTAGACCGTCCGCAACGTCTGCTGCTCGGAGAGCTCATCAACCAACTGACCGAAGGGTTGGGATATGACCCGCGGAGCCATGAAGATCATGAACGTTACAACCGGATCAGCCACGCCCGGCAGATCCTGCAGGCCAACGAGCTCGCCGTCCAAAAATATCTCAAGGAATACGATCCGAAGCCCGATCGGCCCGCGCGCTTTGCCTGGCTTCGCAACCTTCTGATTCCTTCTTCCAGGAAAAATCACCGCGGCAAGCGTCTCGCCGCCGTCCTTCAGCAGTACCGCGACCTCTTTCGAAGGCTTCCGGGACGGACGGAAACACTCTTCCGCCATTACCCGTTCGCCTACAATACATCCTCGACCCGGAAGAGGCTGCCTTGACCTTATCGATGCCGCTTCAACCCGATCCTCCCGCAATACCGCTCCACCGGGCACTTCGAGCACCACGGAGACACCGGAACGCAAAGATTCTGACCAAAAGTGACCAAGAGGTCGTTGTAGGTCTTCCAGTGTCTTTTCGGGAGCTTCTTCCTTAACGCGAATTCCGTCTCGTCCGGTTTCTTCGTCTTCACGTAGCCGAAGAGGTTCGTGATCCGGTGGACGTGCGTGTCCACGCAGATGCCGTATTGGTCGTGGCCCAAGGTGAGGACCAGGTTTGCCGTCTTTCGGCCCACGCCCGGGAGGGCCAAGAGCTCCTCCATGGTGCGGGGCACACGCCCACCGTGTTGATCGATGAGGATCTTGCACGTCTTCAAGAGACTGACGGCCTTGTTGCGGTAGAAACAGACCGGATAGATCAATTTTTCGATTTCCCGGGCCGTCAGTGTCAGCATCGCCCGGGGCGTGGGGGCCTTTGCCAAGATTCGACGGCTCGCGGCGTCCGTCACCTTGTCCTTGGTCCTTAAAGACAGGATCGTCGAGACCAGGGTCCCGAAGGGACGGTCTTTTTCAGTCTGGACCGCCTCCTCGGCGATGACGCCGACGGCCGGGACTTTCCATTTCTTGATCTCTTTTCGGAGGACCTTGAGGACCTTTTCGAGGGTTTGAGTTGTCATGGGGGATGCCATTTGTTAGCCGATAGGCATGAAAATCAAGTCGATTGCGTTCCTCATCCTGCTGCTCGTCCCCCTTTCCCTATTCGCCGGCTCGGGCGGCCCCCGCTATTTCTTCGAAGGCGACGGCGTCGTCAAGATGGCAAGCCGGAAGAACGGCAAGGGCGGCCTCTTCGTCTACCGCGACAAGAAAGGCGATTACGACCTCCCGACCTTGGACAAGATCAACGAGGTCTTCGGCCTCAAGACCGCCCCCGACGAGTTCATCCATCCGCGGCTCATCGCGCTCCTCGATTATCTACAGGATCAGCTCAAGGGCGGAACTATCCGGATCGTCTCCGGCTACCGTAGCCCCGAATACAACGACGGCCTGCGCAGGAAAGGCAAGCTCGCGGCCAAGTCCAGCATGCATATCGAGGGGATGGCGGCGGATATCGACATGGACGGGATCGACGGGAAGAAACTTTGGGAATTCGTCCGCGGACTCGACTGCTGCGGCGCCGGCTACTATCACGCCAAGGGCATCCACGTGGACGTGGGGCCGAGCCGCTTTTGGGACGAAACGACGACAAAGGTGGAACAGAACTTGGGCTCTCACAACAAGCTCATCATCTCGCGCACGAATTTTGATTATTACCGGCCCGCGGAGAGGGTCTACATGACCTTCGTTCGCATCAGCGATTATCCGATCGGCATCCGCCCGAAGGTCAAACTCGAGACCGAGAAGGGAAAGGACGTCGCCACGCTCGACATCGACCGGAAGGACCTGAAGGAAGAAAACGGCTGCCTGATGATCCCGAACCGCGCGTCCGCCCGTTCGGTCGAGTTCGATCTACCGGAAAAGATCAAGGCGGACGGCAAGATGGCCGTCCGGATCGACTTCTGCGAAAAACCCTTTCCCGAGATGCCCGATTCCATCCTGTCCAACACGTGGATCGTCCGGTCGGACCAATAGGCTTATCAATTTGATAAGAACGGTGGCCGCGCCGCGTCACGAGTGGGTCGCCGTCCACCCACTCTCTGCCATCGGGAGCCAGATAATATCCCCTTATCTTTTCGCACGTTACCGCTGACCACCCCTTGGAAGGCCATTTGGCACACGACTTGCTGTGTTGCCGGTCGGGGCAAGTTTTTTCGACACAAGAAAAAAGGGGGCAGGGATATGAAGGGCACTCAAAGGTTCGTAGGACTCGTCGTTGCCGTCTTGGCGATGGGATTCGCCGCCGATCTGCTGGCCGTGCAGCCCGTGAGGGATGGCTGCGCCGAACGCTGCGGCCAAGGGGACAGGAAGTCGCTCTTCTGCCATGTTCCTCAGGGCAACCCTGAAAATGTCCAGGAAATCTGCATCGCGGACAGCTCGGTTCCCAAGCATTTGGAGGAACATGAAGGGGATCACTGCGGTGCCTGCGAAATCACCTGCGAAGAGATCGTTTGTTGTCCGAAACAGACGCCGGCGGAGGTTGCGGATCTGTCGCTGCAAAGCGGAAAGCTCCTGTTGGAGGATTCCGACGGGGACACGGGCGAGCTTTGCTGCGAACCGGACCGAGACGGCGACGGCCAATGCGGCGGCGGAGACCTCTGCCCGAACGACCCGGACAAGACGGTTCCCGGCGCGTGCGGCTGCGGCGTTTCCGACGCCGATACCGACAAGGACGGCGCCCCCGATTGCAACGACGACTGCTCGGGGGATCCCGCCAAGACCAACCCCGGAATCTGCGGTTGCGGCGTTTCGGACAACGATTCCGACGGGGATACGGTCCCGGATTGCAACGACGTCTGTCCGGATCAGCCGAATATCGATACCGACGGCGACGAAACGCTGGATTGCCTCGAGCTCTGCCCCGATGACCCAGCCAAGACCGAGCCTGGGGTCTGCGGTTGCGGCGTCCCGGATGCGGATACCGACGGCGATGGGACATTAGACTGCAACGACAACTGCCCGAACGATCCCGCCAAGACGAGCGCCGGGATCTGCGGCTGCGGCACTGCAGACACGGACTCCAACGGCGACGGCATCCCCAACTGCAACGACGACACGGGCGATCTGGCGGGGGAGTCGTGCATCAGCCTACCCGGCAATCAACCGGCGGCCGTCACCTTCTCGGAACCCCGGCACAAGGGAGGGACCATCCAGATCCCCTACGAGATCACGGATCCCGAGGGTAACGAGGTGACCGCGAAGGTCTCGGCCGCGGTGGGGACCGCGGAAATCGACGATGGCGTCGTCGTCTATACGGTGCCGAGGCCTCTCAGCAAGGATGCCAGCGACGAGATCCAACTGAACATGATCGTCTTCGATTCGGGGAGTTGCCAAGAAGCAAAGTTCACGACGACCGTGCGCTTGAGCGCCGCGGGAAACTCCGTGGGCGGGTGCTCCCTGATCCGATAACAAGGACGAATCATTCCTTCAGTTCGATCGGCTGTCCGCAGGCCGAGCCGCCCGCGTTGTACTCGTAGACCATCCGCCCGCCGAAGTCGGCGCCCTTGGCGATCACGGCCAATAAGACAACGAGAAGGATCAAGAAGAAAGACTTCCCCCTTTGCGGCATGGGCCGACGCCACCCGGCCCAGAGCGCCAGGACGACGCTCAATCCCGTCGCCGTCAGCATCCATTGTTCGTGCGGCTCCAGAAGGGCCGCGCGCACGGAGCGGCCGACCATGACGCCTTCCTCGGCATAGAGCCCGGTCCCCGCCGCCACCAGCGCCGAAATTGCGCCCAAGAGGAGACAGGCAAACGCCGACTTGGCCATGCCCTCGCGGCGGACGGCGATCGACAGCATGTAGAGGAAGACCGCGCCCAGAAGGAAGGCGATAGGAAAATGCACGACGAGCGGATGCGGGTTCTGCAACGACTTCAAGCCGGGGAGGAGAGACTCGAGCATTTATTGCACCGAATCGACGGTCAAAAATTGGCTCCCGCCGTTCTTGTAGATTTTGCCGGTGACCGTGGCCTTGCGGCCCATCTTGTCAATGAGCTCGGGCGGCAGGGTTCCTCTGTCCTTCGCGGGGAGGAGGACGTAGACCTGGTTCGTCTTCTCCTCCAAGAGCCCGACCGGGATCCCCTTCTTGGCGCACTCGAGCCCGCAGGGCCTGTGGCTCTCCCCCTTCGCGCCCATGGCGGCGAAACAGAAGGTGTCCAGGACCTCGCCGGTCACCGTCGCGCTCTCGGAACGCACATCCGCCGACCAAAGGGCCAGCAAGAGAAGGACGGTTGGGAAAATCCATTTCCTCATGAAACCCTCCATGTTAATAGTAGCCGTGAACCTGGGTGAAGATCTGATCCTGCCCGAGCGCGCCGTTCCCGACCCTCATCCGGTAGATCGTGGAAACCTCCAAATACGGTAACGGGTAGATTTCAAAGCCGGCGCCGACGCGGTGATGGAGGCCGCTCGCCGGCAACTCGTCGTCGACGGCGTCGTAAGTCCCTTTGAAGACCAGGCCGGGAATGATGCGCACGTCCGCCTCGCCATAACCCACTTTGACCGTCCTCCCGGAGCCCGTCGCCTTGTCGTGGATGTTCTGGACGTCGAACTCGCCCAGGACGGCCACGCGCCAAAAGTGCACGCCGACGAATCCCCCGCCGGTCAGGAGCCGGTTCGGCGATTGGTCGTTCCACTGGAAGGATCCGCCGAGACGGAAGTAACGCGTGATCCAGGCCCCCGAGGACGTGACCGCCTTTTGCTCGTTGTCGTCGGCGTTACCGCCCGGGATCCCGTTTGAGTATGCGACCGCGAAGGTGAACGGACCGGGTTCGATCCCGACCTCCACCCCCAAATCCTGAGAGCCGAACGTGAATCCCAGATCGCTTCTGATAAAGGAGGAATCGTCAGGGACGCGGAGGCCGTAGGGCAGGTTGATCCGCCCGAACTTGACCCACAGGTTGTAAGGCAATTCATGAATCAGTCCAAAAATCTCGCGGCTATCGAGATTGGCGAGGTCGGTGTCCGCGTAGAGCGTGAAATGCTTGATGGGCCTGGCGCGGACGTAGAGCGAACCCTGCGGCACCGAAAAGTCGTTGGAGGTGGGAGACTGGACATTCGCGAGGTGCCGGAACCGGAAATCGGCCCCGACCGCGAAATACTTGGTGAGCTGGCCCTTGAACTCGTCGTCGATCAGGTCCTTCGTCGCCTCCAGGGAAAGCTCTTTGTAATAGCCGACACCGTGTTCCTTGCGCATGCCCGCCCCCGTGGGGCTCTCGTGGCAGAGGCTGCACTTGGCGCCTTCCATGACCGCGAAATACGGCACCGCCAGGGCGCGCTCGGGATGCAGGACGATCCCCGATGCCAACGCCAGGGCGCACCCAACAAGAATGATTTTCCTCACGGGCTTTTTTCATACTCCGAAGTTCACTGGACATCAATCCTCGAGTCGCTTAATTTGGCACCCGAGTTTCTTGACGGACAAGGAGGAGAACCTATGACATCCGGAACCAGGGCGGTCCTGACCGCGGTCGGCATCCTTCTCGCGGGCGGCGTTTTCTTCACCGCCGTTTCCTGCAACAACAGCACCGCCTCCGGCGGAACCGCCTGCACACAGACCATCACGATCGACGACTTCGTTTTCTCGCCGCTGAACCTCAGCGCCAAGCCGGGCGAGACCGTGTGCGTGGTCAACAACGACACCTCGGCCCACACGGTGACCTCCGAAAGCGCGCCGGACGCCTTTGACGACGACGGGCGCTTCGACTCGGGCCTCCTCAACGCCGGCGATGACGGTTCGATCACGGTCCCGGCCACGGCCGATGCCGGCGAGGTGATTCCCTATTATTGCGACGTGCATCTCGGCGCGATGGTCCCGCCCAACGGCTCGATCACCGTCAGCGCGCCTTAACATTTGAACACTTCAAGGAGACCTCCGATGACATTCCGGACCGAAAGCGATTCCATGGGGGAAGTCAAGATCCCCTCCGAATACCTGTACGGCGCCTCGACCCAACGCGCCGTGGAGAACTTCGAGATCTCCAAGCGCCGCTTCGACCGGCGGTTCATCGAGGCCCTGTGCCTCATCAAGTGGGCCGCGGCCATGGCCAACAAGGACCTGGGCAAGCTCGACGCCAAGCTCGCCGACAAGATCGCCGAAAAGGCCCTGGAGACGGCGGAAGGCAAGCACGACCGGCATTTCGTCCTCGATATCTACCAAACCGGTTCCGGCACCTCGACGAACATGAACGCCAACGAGGTGATCGCCAACCTCGCCAACCCCGAGCTCGGCGGCGCGGTCGGATCCAAAAAGCCCGTGCATCCCAACGACCATGTCAACATGGGCCAGTCCTCCAACGACGTGATCCCGGCGGCCATCCACCTGGGCGCGGCGCTGGGAATCGCCAAGGGCCTGATCCCGGCCTTGAAGACTCTGGAAGCGTCCTTGAACAGGAAGGCCAAGCAATTCGCCGACCTCGTCAAGGTGGGTCGGACCCACCTCCAGGACGCGACGCCCGTCACGCTCGGGCAGGAGTTTTCGGGATACGCCTCGCAGGTCCTTCACGGCATCCAAAGGATGACCCAGGCCCTCGAGGGCCTGATGGAGCTCCCCATCGGCGGCACGGCGGTGGGCACTGGGATCAACACGCACCCCAAGTTCGCATCCAAGGTCTGCGAGCTTCTCTCCCAGAAGACGGAAGTGACGTTTTCGGAGGCCAAGAACCACTTTGAGGCGCAAGCCGCCAAGGACGCCTGCGTCTTTGCCAGCGGCGCCCTCAAGTCGGTCGCCGTCTCCCTGATGAAGATCGCCAACGACATCCGGTGGCTGTCCTCCGGACCGCGCTGCGGGATCGGCGAAATCTTTCTGCCCGAGCTTCAACCCGGCTCGTCGATCATGCCGGGGAAGGTCAATCCCGTCATCCCCGAGTCGGTCATGCAGATTTCCGCCCAGGTGCAGGGGAACGACCTGGCGGTGCAGATCGGCGGCCAGCACGGCAACTTTGAACTGAACGTCATGATGCCGGTCATCACCGGGAATCTGTTTGAGTCCGTCGAACTGCTTCAAAATGGCGCGAGGATGCTCGCCGAAAAATGCGTGGACGGCATCGAGCCGAATTCCGGCCGCATGAAAGAGCTTCTGGACAAGAGCCTGATGCTGGTCACCAATCTGAACTCGGTCATCGGCTACGACAAGGCGGCCCAGATCGCGAAGAAGGCGTTCCAGTCGAACAAGACGATCCGCGAATTGCTGCTGGCGGAAAAACTCCTTCCCGAGGACCAGATCAACAAGCTGCTCGACCCCAAGACGATGCTGAGTCCGAAGAACGGGTAAACGTTAGATCTCGGCGGAAAGGCAGCGATCACCATGCTCCACCCTCAACCCGGCATTCTCCCCGAACCCGGCCGGAGCGCCCTCTTTATCATCTTGCGGGTCGACGACCCATCGACGAACTCGTCATCCGTCGCTCGGGTCGCCGGCGAAATCCCCTTTTACGTAAAGAACGTCGCCAAGATCGATCCCAGGGCCAGGACCGTCTGCACCGTCGGGTTCGGCTCCGATTTCTGGGACCGGATCTCACCCAACCGGCGCCCGTCCGGCCTCCGCCCCTTTCGCGCGATCGAAGCGGAAGGAAGGCGGGCCCCGGCAACCGGAGGGGATTTGCTGCTTCATCTCCTGTCCGGACGTCACGATCTCAACTTTGAGCTGGCGCGCCGGATCCGGAACCGGCTGGGCGGCGCCGTAGAGGTCATGGAGGAGGTTCACGGGTTCCGCTACCTCGATTCACGAGACATCACGGGTTTCATCGACGGCACCGAAAATCCGAAGGGAAAGCATCGAGCGGCGGCGGCGCTGATCGGAAAGGAAGATCCCGGTTTCGCCTGCGGGAGTTATGTCTTCACCCAGCGCTATGTCCACAACCTGGAGAGCTGGTCGCACCTCTCCGACAAGGAACAAGAGAAGGTGATCGGACGGCGGAAGCGGGACAGCAAGGAACTGCCGGAAAAACTCAAACCGCCGACCGCCCACATCAGCCGGGTCGTGGTCGAGGAGGAGGGTCGGGAGTTGGAAATCGTCCGCCACAGCTTCCCCTACGGGACCGTCACGGAGGCGGGCCTCTTCTTCATCGCCTACACGAAGGACTTGTCGATTCCGGAAAAAATGCTGGCACGAATGATCGGCACGAACGCCGACGGCTTGCACGATCACCTGATGGACCACACCTGCGCGGTCTCCGGCGCGACCTTCTTCGCCCCGTCGCTGGAGTCATTGAAATCTCTGGGAAGAGCCTGAGAAACTCGGGATGAGGCGCGGCGGCATCCGCCGTCAGGGCGCTTCCTTGACGCAGCTGACGCCGAAGGGCTGAGATACTGCGACTACAAGGAGTAAAGTTTCCTCTTACAATCCACATATTGAAGGACTTGCTCGAACTGGGAGCGAGACATCAATTCGCCTCGAGAACCTTTCGCTTCAATATCGGCCAGCCAGTCGAAGTTCATCCAAGATTCATGTATGAGGACTCTAAATCCGAAAGCCCGGCAGATTTGAGAGGCGGCATGGTCCAGTCTGGTCCCGTTATAGATGGCTGAATCCGTCGCCCGGCTCAGACGCACGCGAACGTGGGTGTCCTTTTCGGAATCGAACGCCCACCGGAGCCCCTCAAAGTCCGCCTTGAGTTCGACGATTCGTCGGCGAAGAAATCCGTAATAGTCCTTCGCAAGCCAACGGCTTTCGTTTTTCTCAAGGAGGAAGTCCGCCATCGCAGGAGAAGACGCATCACCGATCCACTGTCCCGTATAATGGTTGGGGGCCTCGGGGAGCAGAGGGCCCCAATGGGTCTTTTCTTCGGGGGCTTCTCCCCGGATGTGATAAAGAGGGGACCTCATCCGCCCCAAAAGATCCTGCACCTTTTCCTCGCTGAAGAGCATTCTCTGCGAAAATGAGAGACTGACCGCGAATTCGACGAGCGCCGGGGCATGCAAAGAACGCGGAAGAGAAAGGCCGTCCAGGACGGCCCTCAATCTCCCCACCTCTCCGTCGACAATCCTGTCGCTCACATCCGGAGCCATACGGACCAAAACATCCACGGCTATCGGCAGGCCGACGGCCGCCGTGAGAGGAAAAGAAACGATCGATGGATGCATGACGTGAGCCTCCGTGAATGTGCTTTTATCGACAAAATCAAGAGAATGTTTCGATGAAACGAAATGAAAATGAATCGGTTGCATTTGTTATGCCCACTCGAATCTCAATAGGGCCTATAGACCTTTGGCTTGACGGCCCAGCACCCTCCCCGTTTCGAGAGTCAGGCTGACAAATCCGCCGATTCCAGCTAGGCGCTCGGCCAAGCTCTCCTTCCCCGTCGCTTTCACGCTGATCGGCTTATCCATCCGACATCGAAGACGCGCGCAGCGCCTTGGCGAAGGGAACCGCCTAGCCCGCCGTCAGGGCGCTTCCTTGACGTAGATGTCCCGCACGATTTCGTGATCCAGGGCGACGTCCGTCTCTCCAATGCGGAGGACGTACGCCGGCTTCTTCTGATGGATGCGAATCTCGCTCCCGGGAAGGATTCCCAGGACCGCCAGACGGTCCAGGCGAAGTCCGCTCTTGGGCGTGATGAAGACGATCCGGTAACGGGAGGCGATGCGCGCCTCGGTCAGCGGGATGACGAAGGATTTCACTTCCAGACGGAATTCCGCACAGCACGGTCCCGGGGGGATCGGCCTCCCATGGGGGCAGGTGGGCGGGTGCCCCAGGAAGGCGCAGATCGCATTCACCGCCTCCTCCGTCAGGACCGTCGGATGTTCGAGCTCGCAGGCCTCACGCTCCCAAGTCTCCTCGCGCGTATTGAAGACGTCCGCGAAGAGGCGTTCCGTCAGGCGGTGCCGTCGAATGATCCCCGACGCCTCCTTTTCGCCCGCGGGGGTCAGGCGGACGCGTCCCCCGGTTTCGCTCACAAGCCGTTCCTGCTCGAGCTTCTTCAGCCAGCAATCGCCCTCCCCGGCCGGCAAGGCGGTCAGAACGTCCTCGCGGGCGTCCCTCCCCTTCTCCCTCTCCGTCCAGACGCGTTCGAGAAGCTCGTCCATTTCTTGAGGTCTCATCGTTGCGCTCTCCTTCCCA